>DASYTI010000192.1 GCA_036002485.1 Candidatus Methylomirabilota bacterium
AGGGCGGGGACCTGGCCTTCAAGCGGATGAGCGTGCCGCTCTACACTCACGACTGGTATCCGCTGTGGGAAGCGGCGGCCGAGTGCCACTTTCCCATCTCCTTCCACTCGACGGGCTTCAAGGGGCTGCGCACGCCGGATACGCCCAAGATGGAGCAGGAATACTCGCTGCAGTGGCGGCTCGTGCGCTCGTCGCTCTTCCAGCTCGATGGGATGGAGGTGCTGGTGTCCCTGATCGCCTCGGGCGCCTGCGAGAAGTATCCGGACTTCAGGTTCATCCTGGGCGAGTCGGGCGTGACGTGGATCCCCTATGTCCTCGACCGGCTGGACACGGAGTACAACGACCGGGCGCGCAACCTCGGCTTCTCCATGAAGCCCAGCGACTACTTCCGGCGCCAGGGCTACACCACGTACCAGCAGGATCAGTTCATGGAGCCGATCATCCCGCTCGTGGGCGAGGACAACATCATCTGGGGCGCCGACTATCCGCACCCCGACTGCATCTGGCCGGAGTCGCGGCGGCACATCGAGGCGAACCTCGGCATGGTGTCAGAGCGCGTGCGGCGGAAGATCACGTCCGAAAACGTGATGAAGCTCTACGGCCTCCGCGCGGAGAGCATCGGGCCCGCCCGGAAAGTCGGTCAGGCGCAGGCGACCGCGTAGGCGTCCTGGACGCCCGCGGGCAGCTGGTCTTCTGACCAGGTGCGCCCGCCGTCCTGGGTCCCGAACACCTGGCCCTGGCGGCTGACGCAGTAGACCTGGTCGCGATCGCGCGGGTGCAGGCCCACCGCCATCATGGTGCTCCCCGCCTTGATGCCGTGATCGAAGCGCGTCCAGCTCTGCCCCAGGTCCTGGCTGCGATAGAGCGAGCCGTCCTTGCTGCGCGCGGCCGGGCTCAGGCACGCGAAGAGCTCGTTCGGATCGTGCGGCGACACCACGACGTCGCGGCCGTAGGTCAGCGGCGAGAAGCGTCCGATCTCCATGCTCTTCCAGCTCGAGCCGCGGTCGCTGCTCTGGAAGAGACCCATCCGCACAGCCAGGGTCACCGTGCCGGGACGGGCCGCGCTCACGCAGAGGGCGTGGCCGTCCAGCATGCCTTCGATCTCCGTGTCGCTGTCGATCTTGCTCTTGAGCTCGGGCCGCTCGGCGAGCTTGAGCAGGTCCGAGGTGCAGTCCTCCCAGCTCTCGCCGGCGTCCAGGCTCCGCATGACGCCCCCGACCTCCAGGGCCGCGTAGACCTCGTCGGGACGAGCGGGATCGGCGGCCAGACGCATCACGCGGCACACGAAGGACTTCATCTTCACGCGCTCGGGCTGGGTGGCCTTCGGGAGTTTCCGCCAGCTGTCACCGCCGTCATCGCTCCGATACACGCCGACGGGCGAGGTGCCAGCATAGAGGATGCGCGGATTCTTCGGGTGCACCATGATCGACCAGACCTCGGTGCCGTCGTCGGGGAAGGAGAGACGCTCCCACCGCTCGCCGCGGTTCGTGCTCCGGTAGGGGCCGCTGCGCGTCCCGAGGTAGATGATGTCCGGGTTGGTCGGGTGCACGGTGATGGCTTGGACCTGGCTGGCCTCGGGCAGGCCCTCGGTGAGAGCCGTCCAGCCGCCCTCGCCGACCGTCCGCCGGAAAATGCCTCCGCGAGCTTGCGAATTCGGGGCCGCCGCACCCACGTAGACATCCGAGCGCGCCGAGGTATTGGTCATGATGGTCTCCACCCCTCTGCTGAGGACGGTTGACCTGCTCGCACTATCGGCCCCTCCATCGCTCCGACTCCGATCCAGAGCCGAGAGTGTAGCATGGGAGAGCCGCGCACGACGGCGGGGTGATCAGGCGGGGCAGGGCAGTTTGCCGCGAGGCGGAACGATCACTCGGTCAGACGGCGGAGCCTCCGTCCCGCGAGCCGGCAGCCGATCATGAGGGCGATGAAGAGCGCCCAGACCACGGGAGCCGTGCGGAGGTCCTTGGCGGCTCCCATGAGCCAGCTCCCCCGCAACAACCCATCGAGATGCGTCCGGCCATTGAGAAGGCCGATCCAGCCGAGCCCCGTGTGGATTCCCGCGGCGCACGCGAGCGAGCCGGTGTTGATGTAGGCGGTGGCGAGCAGCACGCCCAGCAGGGTCAGCCCGAGGAGGAGCGGGGCCTTGTCCATCGTGAACCACGACAGCGGCTCCCGCAGATTGTGGGCGAAGGCGAAGATCACGGACGAGATCAGGGTGGCGCGGGCCACTCTCCACCGACTGTTCCCGTACAGGAGATAGTTGAAGAGGAGACCGCGGAAGATGAGCTCCTCCGCCGCGGCCACCACGATCGTCCCCACCCAGCTCGGATCGGAGATGGTGACACGATTCCAGCTCAGAGACTGCCACACGGCGGGCGAGTAGATCGGCGTCCCGAGCAGGATCAGCACCACGTTCTCCACCGCGGCGGCGGCCAGGAAAGTTGCCGTCAGGGTGACCGCGAACCCGGACAGGATCCCCTTCCAGCGAATGCTCGTCCACACCACGGTGTCCCAGGGAGAGGATTTCCACACATACCGGATGAGGGCCGCCGATGCGACAAGCCCGAATGTGTAGACGACGACGTAATCGACCGTCGCGCGGATGCCTACGGGCAGGTTCACGATCGCGGAGCCGGTACGTTCGCCCCAGACGGCCAGGAAGAAGATGGCCCCGAACAAGACCAGCCAGAAGATGCGGGCCTGCTTGCAGTCCGCGGGATCCAGGTGAACGAATGCCGAAGCGCCGACCTGCGCCCGTCCCGCCTCCATCACGCGCTCTTCCTGGAGAAGCTCCACTTCCTTCCCCTTGGGAATGCGCTGAAGGCATCGTCCGCACACCGGAAGACTTATATCGTTCTCCTCCACATGGTCCGCGATGAGCCCTCAAGGAAGGTAGGCCACGCGTCGGAACTTGTCAAGCTTATCAGGCAATAAGCTCGCGCCGGTGGAGTCCGTTCTCCTCGGGCTCGCCACTGGCGTTACGCGATCTGATCATCCGGCACCCGTGAGAGCCGAGGGAGCCCGCGACGAGGGCTGCAGTAGAATGCCAGGATGCATCGGTACCGCGCCGTGCTCGTCGGCTGCGGGGGACGCGGACAGAGCCATGCCCTGGGCCTCCTCGCCAATCCGGATCGGTTCGACCTCGTGGCCCTCTGCGATCGAGACGTCGAGCGCCTCGGCGCCCTCGCGGCCAAGCTCGGCATCGCCCGCGGCTACTCCGACGCGGAGGCCATGCTCGCCACCGAGCGCCCCGACCTGCTCTGTTTCGCCACTCCGCCCGCCGTGCGGCTCGAGCTCGTCGAGCTTGGTATCCGGCACGGGGTCCGCGCCATCGCCTTTGAGAAGCCGCTTGCCCTCTCCCTCGCCGAAGCCCGATCCATTGTCGCCCTCTGCGCGGACGGCGTGAAGGCCGTGGTCTGCCACCAGCTCAAGCACGCGGCCCACTGGCGGCGGGTCAAGCAGATCGTGGACGGCGGCGACATCGGAGCCATCCGTTCCTTCCACGCCACTGCCCGGCCCTCGATGCTGCGGGTGGGCACGCATCTCGTCGACGCCATGCTCTGGCTCGGAGGAGGCGCGCGGGCCACGTGGGTGCTCGGCCAGGCCCACGGGCGCGCGGCCTATCTCGAGGATCATCCCTGTCCGGATCACGTGGCGGGAGTCGTCGAATTCGCGAACGGCGTCCGCGGCGTGCTCGAGATCGGCTCCCTGGCCCCGCATCATCTGGGCGCCGCCGAGTTCTGGGAGGACGTGGCCGTGACGGTCTCGGGCACCGAGGGCCACGCGGGCGTGGTGCTGGGGCGCGGCTGGGAGGCGGTGACGCGATGGTCCGCGGGCCGGGTCGAATCCGGGCCGGCCGATGCCACGCCGGGCGAGCCGGAGCACCTGCGGCTCCTCGCCGACTGGCTCGATGATCCGTGGTTGGTGCATCCCTCGAATCTCGAGACGAGCTATCAGGGTCTGGAGATCCTGATGGGCCTGGCCCTGTCGAGCCTCGAGCGCCGTCGCGTCGATCTTCCCATTCCCGAGACTCAAGAGAGGATTCTCGAGCGACTTCGCGACGCCCTTCCTGACACGGCGGCCCTGGAATGATCACGCTGCGGTCGGTGACCAAGCGCTTCGGCGATCGCGTTGCCCTGGACGGCGTGTCGATCGATGTGCGGCCCGCCGCCACCCACGTCCTCCTGGGCTCCAGCGGATCGGGAAAGTCCACGGTGCTGCGGGTCATCCTCGGTCTCGTCGAGCCGGATGCGGGCGAGGCGATGGTTGACGGGACGCCTGTCACTCCCTCGACCCGGGCGGAGCTCGTGAGACGCATGGGCTACGTCGTGCAAGACGGCGGGCTCTATCCGCATCTGACCGCCCACCAGAACGTGACGCTCCCCACCGAGGCGCATGGCTGGGACACCGCGCGAGCCCGTGCGCGCGTGGCCGAGCTGGGGACCATGGTGGGGCTCGACGAGGAGAGCTTGCGGCTCTATCCGCGCGAGCTCAGCGGGGGACAGCGCCAGCGCGTGGGACTCATGCGCGCGCTCGTGCTGGATCCACCGGTGCTCCTCCTCGATGAGCCGCTGGGAGCGCTCGACCCGATTGTTCGGGCCGAGCTGCAAGGCCAGCTCGGTCGCCTCTTCGCCACTCTTGGCAAGACCGTGGTGCTGGTGACCCACGATATCCGTGAGGCGGCCCTCCTCGGCAGCACCATCACCCTCATGACGGCGGGAAGGATAGTCCAGCAGGGCGCCTTCGCCGACCTCGTCGAGCGGCCCGCCACGCCGTTCGTGACCCAGTTCCTCACGGCCCAGACGCTGAGCGCCGCCGCTCCGGGAGGCGGCTAGCCCGGACTATGGGTGAGCGCGTGTTCTCCCTGATCAACTCAGCCCTCGCCTCGCCGCTCGAGGCGAGGGCTGAGAAGGTGAGGGGGTCATGCACTGCAAGATCCATTCATGAATAGTGTGGGCTAGGACATGCGGATGCTCATAGGCGCGGCGATCGCCATGTTGCTGCTCAACGGACCTGCGGCGAGCGCGGCGCCGGACGGAATCATCCGCGTGGGCTCGAAGTCCTTCACCGAGAGCTATATCCTCGCGGAGATCGCCGCCCAGGTGATCGAGCGGGTCGGCGAGGCCCGGGTCGACCGACGGCCCGGACTCGGCGGCACCGGCATCACGTATCGGGCCATCGCCTCGGAGGCCATCGACCTCTACCCCGAGTACACGGGCACCCTGGGCCGCATCATCCTGAAGGACCCGGCGCTTCGCACGCCCGAGGCCATCCGCGCGCGCCTTCGGGCCGCGGGGCTAACCATCAGCGATCCCCTCGGCTTCAACAATACGTACGCGCTCGCCGTCCGTGCCGACACCGCGGAGCGCCTCGGGCTCCGGAGCATCGGCGATCTCGCGCGGCATCCGGAGCTGTCCGCGGCCTTCAGCTCGGGCTTTCTCGAGCGCGAGGACGGCTGGCCCGGACTCACGCGCCACTATGGTCTGTCGCTGGCCAAGGTCCGGGTGATGGAGCATGCTCTGACCTACCGCGCGATGGCCAGCGGCGAGGTGGATGTCATGGACGTCTTCTCGACGGACGGGCAGCTCGAGCGGCTGCGCCTGCGCATCCTCCAGGACGATCGGCGCTTCTTCCCAGACTACTCGGCGGTTCTCCTGGCGCGCCGGGACATGGCCGAGCGGTACCCGCGCACGTGGGCGCGACTCCGCGAGGTCCTCGAGGGATCGCTCGACGACGCGCGCATGGCCAAGCTCAACGCCATGGCCGACCTGGACGGCAAGAGCGTGGCCGAGGTCGCCGCGACCTTTCTTGGTGGCACGCGACCGGACTCGCCGCGCCGGGCGGGCATCGTGGCGGAGCTCTACACCCTCACCCTCGATCATCTGGTCCTCGTCCTGATCTCCCTGGCCGCCGCCATCGTGCTCGGCATACCGCTGGGCATCGTCGCGGCCAGGTTCCGGCGCACCGGTCAGGTCGAGCTTGGCACCATCGGCATGCTGCAGACGGTGCCCGCCCTCGCCCTCCTCGTCTTCATGATTCCGCTCTTCGGCATCGGGAAGGGTCCGGCTCTCGTCGCCCTGTCCCTGTATGCGCTCCTCCCCGTGGTGCGCAGCACGTACGCGGGGCTCATGGGCATCGACGGGAATCTTCTGGACATCGCCTTCGTGCTCGGGCTCGGACGGCTGAAGCGCCTCGTCCGCATCGAGCTCCCCCTCGCCTCGATCAGCATCATGTCGGGCATCAAGACGGCCGCCGTCATGACGGTGGGCACGGCCACCCTCGCCGCGTTCATCGGCGGGGGCGGCTACGGGACGCTGATCGTGCGCGGGCTCGCGCTGGACGACACGGCGACCATCCTGGCCGGAGCGGGGCCGGCCGCCGCGATGGCAGTGGCCTTTCACGTCGCCTTCGAGCTTCTGGACCGGCTCGCCGTCCCGCGGGGCCTCCGCCGCTAACCATTCAGATCCCTCTCCTCCATTGGGGGAGAGGGCAGGGTGAGGGGGTAGGCTGTTCGCGAATAGTCCGGACTAGCTCCCGGGCTCGAGCAGCGCGTTGAGGCGGCGGCAGAGCGCGACGACTTCACCGTCACGGCCCGGGAACCACGCGCGGATCCACTCGGGGCGCTCGAAGAAGGCGAGCGGGGACCGGCCACGGCGTCGGATGCTCACTCGGAGCACGAGACCAGTGGCATTGATGAAGCTCACGTCCTCCAGCATTCGTCCCGACGCGGCCACGCCTACCGTCACCGGACAGAGCTTCGCGACGGCGGCCACGGAGTCGGAGACGCCGCGGAGGCAGAAAGCCCTGGTGCGGGAAAGGAGCGCGGGAGGCAGGGCTTCGAGGACGCTTCGCATCGTGAGACCGGAAAAAATGGTGTCGTCGACCACGGCGAGGGAATGGCACGGCTCGAGTCCGTGGAGCTGGTCGGTCAGCGAGGCGGGCACCGTGCTGACGAGACGATAGCCGCCCTGCCCGTCTTCCTCTCGCGTGAGCCCGAGGCGCCGCACGCGCGGGAACCAGCCCGTCTTGGCGTGCAGCGCGTGGGCCACACGCTCCCCGGCCGGGGCGATGCCCAGGGCGAGATCGAAGGGCGCGTGGCCCCCTTGGGCGATGACGCGCTCGAGCTGGTCTTTCAGCGTGAGAATGACCACCCGCTCATGGTCTCTGCCGAGAAGCTCGAAGAGGGAGCGGGTGAGCGCGGTGGCGGGGGAGGCCGGACCGAGGCGCTTCTCGACTTCGTCGGTCAGGTCATCGTGGACGTAGAGCAGTCGCGGCGTGGGCTGCCCATAGGCATCGTGGGCGGGATCGCCTTCGCCGCGGGTGGTCTCAGCCGGCGGCATCCTGGACCGGCCCTCGGTACACGTAGTCGGTCCGGCAGCGCTCCATGATCGCGCGCAGATCCTGGCGCAGCTCCTCGTTCGTCGGCCGGCCCACGAACCACCAGCCGTTGTAGATCCGATGAATCGTGAAGTCGGGCAAGAGCGAGAAGGTGTACGGCACCGCAAGGAGACCGTGACGGAATCCGGGCGGGGTCACCTCGACGATGTCGAGCTCGGAGATGGCGCGACGCTCATGATCGCTCAGGAAGGTGAAGGTGGCGCCGAGGCCGGTGCGGAATGCCGCCGAGACCTCCGGCGGGTCGGTGGAGATGACCGCGAGCTTGCAGTAGTTGACGGCCAGCTCGTCCTGGAGCTCCGTGAGGTGCCGTAACTGGCACGCGCACTTCGGTCACCAGTAGCCGCGATAGAAGCTCACGATGAGGGGATACTCTCCCGCCAGCTTGGAGAGGCGCACCGTCTCGCCTCGGTGATCAGGCAGCTCGAGATCCGGGAACCGCTTCCCGACGATGAGTTGTGGATGCACGGTATCCTCCTCGTTTTCGATTCCTAGGCGGGGGCGGCGACCGCGAGGGCGAAGTAGCGGTCGGGGTCGACGTGCCAGCCCTCGAGCCGGAGCCCGGCCTCCTCGAGCATGGTCTCCGCCGAGGCCCGGGTGAACTTGTAGGAGTTCTCGGTCCAGATGGTCTCTTCCGGCGATACACGGATCCTCAGACCCAGGCGGCGAAGATTCACCTCCTGAGTCGAGTCCGGGACGAGGTGCATCTCGATGCGGGCCTCGCCCTCGTTGTAGAAGGCGAGGTGCCGGAAGGCCCCGGGATGGAAGTCAGCCTCCACCCCGCGGTTGACGACCTCGAGAATGTTCCGGTTGAATTCCGCGGTGACGCCGCTCGCGTCGTTGTAGGCGGCTTCGAGCACCTTGACGTCCTTGACCAAATCGAGGCCGAGGAGGAATCGGTCCTCCTTCGCCTGAAGGAGAGCGCAAACCTGGAGGAGAAAGTGCCGCCGGGAAGAAGGCTCGAGATTGCCAATCGTGCTGCCGAGAAAGAGCACGAGTCGGCGGCCCACCGGAGGCGGCACATGAGAGAGGTGTAGCTCGAAATCGCCCACGAGGGCGCTCACGTGGAGGAAAGGATAGTCGGCGATGAGCCGCGCGGCGGAAGCCTGGACGGTCGGCTCGTCGACGTCGACGGGAACATAGCGGACGGTTCCTTCGAGCCCATTCCTGGCATCGAGGAGCCGGCGAGTCTTCGCCGCCGAGCCCGGCCCGAGCTCCACGATGTCTCGCGGCGCCAGCTCGCCCATGAGCCCGGGCGCGAGCTTCTCGAGGATCGCTGCCTCGGTGCGCGTCAGGTAGTACTCGGGCAGCCTGGTGATGTCCTCGAAGAGCCTGGCCCCGATGGCGTCGTAGAAATATTTCGGGGGAAGGCTCTTCGGGCTCGCCGTGAGCCCGCGGCGCACGTCTTCCGCGAGCGTCCGACTCCGGTCGGCCTCGTCCGTGTACGCGTACGCGCGATAGCGCATGGTCATCAGCCCGCGGCGGGGGCATCGGCGCCCCCGGCCACAGGACTCCGAGGGTAGTCTGACTGGGGCCGACGATCAAGCGGAAGTGGCGATCCCGAAACGGGCCGGGGCACTTCGAGTCGCAGCGCGGCCCGTCTCGACGTACACTTCCGGGCATGACCGCAACCATAGGTGAGCGCCTCGCCAATGGCTGACGAGACGCCTTCGACGACTCCAGGCATTCCCGAGCGCGGCGCGCGCCGGCGCAAGACCGCGGTCGAGCCCGCGGCGCCGGCCTGCGCGATGAGCATCCACGCGCATCCCGATGACCAGGAGTTCACCGTGGGAGGAACGCTCGCCAAGTGGGCGCGTTCGGGCAGCCGCATCATCACCGTCTGCATCACGAGCGGCGGCGCCGGCTCCAATCAGTCGACGCCGCCGGACATGACCCGGGAAGCGCTGGTCCCGATCCGCGAAGAGGAGCAGCGGCGAGCCTGCCAGGCGCTGGGCATCAGCGAGGTTGTCTTTCTCGGCTATGAAGACGGCGTGCTCGAGCCCTCGATCGCCCTGCGCCGGGACCTCACGCGCATCGTCCGCCGGTATCGCCCCGACGCGGTGTTGTGCGGGGATCCGACGGTGCGCTTCTACGGCAAGGGCTACATGAATCACCCGGACCACCGGGCAGCGGCGGACGTCACGCTGGACGCCGTCTTTCCCTCGGCGGAGACCCGGCTCATCTTCCCCGAGCTCCTCGCCGAGGGGCTCGAGCCTCACCACGTCAAGCGCGTCTTCATCCATGGCGCCCCGCGGCCCGACGCCTTCGTCGACATCTCGTCCACGCTTGACGCGAAGCTGGCGGCGCTGCGCGAGCACAAGAGCCAGATGGGCACGTGGGATCCCGCCGACATGATCACCGCCTGGGCCCGCGAGCAGGGCAAGTCCCGCGGCCTGGCCGCGGCCGAGGCCTACCGGCTCATGGTGCTCGAGGGGCCGTAAGCAGCTGTGAACTCGCCCCCTCACCCTGCCCTCTCCCCCGATGGGGGAGAGGGATTCATTGACGCAAGTCTGGTGCGCAGGCGAGTTGAGCTAAGATAACGCCTCGAACTGTCCCCGGAGGGACTATGGAAATTCTCAAGGAGGAGAAACGCATGGACGAGCGACGCATCCTTTCTCGCCGACAGCTTCTGAAGACCATGGCCGCCACCAGCGCCCTCGCGGCGGCGGACCTCGCCTGGTGGGAAGAGCCGCTGATCCGACCGCGCCGAGCCTGGGGCGCCGCTCCCGTCCGCTTCCAGTTCAGCGTGCCCGAGCCCAAGCGCAATGTGCTCGTGGAGTCACTGGTCCAGCGCTTCAACCAGGCGCAGAAGGATTTCGAGGTGAAGCTGGAGTTCGTGCCGCAGGCGCAGGCCCGGCAAAAGCTCATCACCTCCATCGCCGCCGGCAGTCCGCCCGATTGCTGCCAGGTCTGGGACAACTGGGTGGGCGAGTTCGAGGGCATGGGCGCAGTGGAGGATCTCACCGCCAAGGCCAAGGAGTGGAAGCATTTTAAAGACGTCTTGCCCATCGCCTGGCAGACCGTCACCGTCCACGGCAAGATCGCCTCCTTGCCCTGGGTCGTCACCAATGACGGGGTCTACTACCGGACGGACCGGCTGAAGGAATACGGGATCAAGGCGCCCAAGGACGACTGGACCTTCGACGACTTCCTCGTCACCGCCAAGGGCTTCACCAAGCCGGACAAGAACCAGTACGGATTCGGCATGCGCGGGCAGGGGACCTGGGCCGTGCTCTACGCCACGGAGTTCATGTATGCCAACGGCGCCCAGGTGCTGAAGGACGGCAAGGTCGCCATCAACTCCAAGGAGGCGGCGGAGGCCCTCGACTGGTACCTGGATCTCTTCCGCAAGCACAAGGTCTGTCCGCCGTCCGTGCCCACCGACGGCTGGCGGGGCATCGTGGAGGGTTTCGGTCGCGGCGTCACCAATACCTATATCCACAACTCCGGCTCCGCGGAGGAGCAGAAGGGCTTCGTGGGCGAGAAGAACTTCTCGACGGTGCCCCTGCCGCTCGGCCCTGCCAAGAAGCGCGCGTCCTTCTACTTCTCGGAGACGCTCACCGCGTTCAACAAGGGGAAGAGCCGCGACGGCGCCTGGCGCTTCATGTCCTGGCTCATGGAGGACGAGCCCAACCTCATGTACACGAAGGGGCTGGGCCTGCTGCCCTCGCGAAAGAGCCTCTCCGAGCGCCCGGAGTTCACCGCCGATCCTGCCTACCAGGGTTTCCTCAAGTCCTTTCCCTTCTCCATGGTCAGTCCTTATCTCGCCTATGCGGGCTGGGGCGGCAAGATCGACTCGGAGGGCGTGCCCCTCTTCCAGCAGGCCCTGGTGGGTAAGCTCTCCGCCAAGGAGTTCCTCGACAAGTTCGCCGAGGTCCTCACGAAGAACATGACGTAGGCATGGCTCGCGAAGCGACCCTCGCGGCTCCCGTGGCGCGGCCGCTGCTCTCGCGCCGCGCCCGGGAGCTCCTCACCGGCTATCTGTATCTGCTGCCCGTGGCCATCGCCCTTGGAGGCACGGTGCTCTTCCCCATCCTCAAGGCGATGCAGATGAGCCTCTACAACCACGTGCTCATCAAGCCGCAGGAGTACGGCTTCGTGGGACTGGCCAACTACGCGCGCCTTCTCCACGACGACGTCTTCTGGCTGAGCCTCTGGAACTCCTTCCTGTGGGTCTTCGGGTCGGTGACCTTCCAGTTCCTGGGCGGCTTCGCGGCCGCCCTTCTGCTTCACCAGGCTTTTCGCGGCCGGTCCCTCGTTCGCACCCTCACCTTGCTGCCGTGGATCATTCCCGGCGTGGTGGTGGCGCTCATCTGGGAATTCATCTATCAGCCGAACTACGGGCTGCTGAACGACGTCCTGAGCCGGATGGGGGTGATGACGGAGCGAGTGGCCTGGCTCTCGAGCCCGGTCCTGGCCATGCCCGCGGTGATCCTCACCAATATCTGGCGGGGCGTTCCTTTCTTCGCCATCATGCTGCTGGCCGGGCTTCAGGCCATCCCCACCGAGCTCTACGAGGCGGCGCGCGTGGACGGCGCCTCCGTGACGCAGCGGTTCTGGCACATCACGGTGCCCATGCTGCGTCCCATCATCGTGGTGGCCACGGCCACGCGCATCGTGTGGACCTTCAACTACGCGGACCTCATCTTCGTCATGACGAGCGGCGGTCCGGCCAATGCTACCCAGATCACCTCCACCTACACGCTGATGCAGGCCTACTCGAACCTCGACTTCGGCTATGCCGCGACGCTCTCCGTCGTCCTCCTGCTCATCATGCTCGGCTTCACGATCTTCTACCTGCGGATCACCCGCGGACTGGAGAGCACGACATGAGGCGGTCCCCGAGACGCGACCTCGCCGAGCGTGTGCTGGGCGGTCCCGTGCTCTGGCTGGGCCTGGCCGCCCTCACGCTCTTCGCCATGCTGCCCTTCGTGTGGGTCTTCCTCGCCTCGTTCAAGACCCGGGCCGAGCTCTACGCGACGCCCATCGTCTACTTGCCCGCCTCGCTGAGCGTGGCGAACTACGTCGAGGCGTGGACGTCCAAGCTCACGCCCTTCAGCCGCTTTTTCGCGAATAGCTTGTGGGTCTCGTCGGTGACCATGGTGGCGACCACGCTGGTGTCCATCCTGGCCGGCTACGCCCTGGCCCGCTTCCGGTTCGCGGGCCGTCAGACCTTCCTGCTCATCTTTCTGGCCACCCAGATGTTCCCGGCCGTCCTCCTCATCGCCCCCCTCCTCTCGCAGTGGTATGCCCTCGGCCTCATCGACACCTATCAGGCCCTGATCTACTCGAACTTCTCCTTCACGGTGCCGTTCACCGTGTGGATGCTCGTCGGGTACTTCGAGTCCATTCCCCTCGAGCTCGAGGAGAGCGCCATGCTCGACGGCTGCAACCGCTTCGGCGCGCTGTGCCGGGTCGTCCTGCCCCTGGCCGCTCCGGGCGTGGCCGCCACCGCTATCTTCGCCTTCGTGGCCTCGTGGAGCGAGCTGCTCTTCGCCATCACCTTCACCTCGCAGACGGAGATGCGCACGCTCTCGGCCGGCCTGCTCTTCATGGTCGGCCAGTACGAGATCCAGTGGGGCCAGCTCTCGGCGGGGGTCATCATCAGCACGGTGCCCGTGGCCATCCTGTTCACGTATCTGCAGCGGCATCTCATCCAGGGACTCTCGGCCGGGGCCGTCAAGGGCTGAGGGAGCGCGCGCATGGCCTGGGATCCCGCGCAGTATTTGAAGTTCGCCGATCAGCGCCTGCGGCCCGCCATCGATCTCCTGAACCGGATCGACGTCGACGATCCGGCCGACATCGTCGACCTGGGCGCCGGCGCGGGCAATGTGACGCGGATGCTGAAAGAGCGGTGGCCGGGCGCGCGCGTCACCGGCGTGGACGATTCCCAGGAGATGCTGGACAAGGCCGCGGCCGTCGCGCCGGAGATCACGTGGGAGCGCGCGGACCTGGCCTCGTGGCGCCCGCCGAGGCCGGCCGATATCATCTATTCGAATGCCGCTCTTCACTGGCTGGATGGCCATGAGCGGCTCTTTCCCGCCCTGTTTTCCTCGGTGGCGCCCGGCGGCGTGCTTGCCGTTCAGCTCCCCCGCAATTTCTCAGCGGTCTCGCACACCTCCATCAGCGAGGCGGCCCAGAGCGGGCCGTGGCGCGCCAAGCTCGAGCCCTTGCTCCGCCCCGCGCCGGTGGCCGAGCCGGCCTTCTACTACGGTCTGCTCGCCCCGCACGCAGCGACCCTCGACATGTGGGAGACCGAGTATCTCCAGGTGATGGAAGGCGACAATCCCGTCAAGGAGTGGACCAAGGGCACGTGGCTCAGGCCGCTCCTCGCCGCGCTCGAGGAGCCCGAGCGAAGCCGCTTCGAGGCCCACTACGCCGACCTGGTCGCGCGCGCCTACCCGCGCCGCCCGGATGGCCGCACGCTCTTTCCCTTCCGGCGACTTTTCATCGTGGCCAGAGCCCGCCCGGACTGATTCCGGGTAGCTCGATCGATCTGCGCCGGGAACGGCCATGCCCCCTGAGAGTTCTCTGACCGCACCGGCCGTCCACGACCTTCCCGCCCTGCCCGTCCAGGGATTCAAGGGCACGCCGGAAGACATCGAGCGCCAGTGGTACGAGCAGGTCTATCGCGGGCGCGGGGACAGCATGCTCCAGCTCACCTGGCGCGCGGTCGTCATGGGTTCGGTCCTGGGCGGGCTGCTCTCGCTCACCAATCTCTACATCGGGCTCAAGGCGGGCTGGGGCTTCGGGGTGGCCATCACCGCGTGCATTCTCTCGTACGCGATCTGGACCTCGCTCTATCGGATGGGCCTGGCGCGCACGCCCATGACCATTCTCGAGAACAACTGCATGCAGTCCACCGCCAGCTCGGCGGGCTATTCGACGGGCGGCACCCTGATCTCCGCCTTCGCCGCCTACATGCTGCTCAACGACAGCACGCTGTCGGTGCCCACGATGATCGCGTGGGTGTTCTTCCTCTCCGTCCTCGGGGTGACCATGGCCGTGCCCATGAAGCGCCAGATGATCAATCTCGAGCAGCTCCGCTTCCCCAGCGGCATCGCGGCGGCCGAGACGCTCCGCGCCCTCCACTCCGTGGGCGACACGGGCATGCGCTCGGCCCGCGCCCTGGGCTGGGCGGGCGCCCTGGCTATCCTGAGCAAGTTCTGGGCCGAGGGCCTCGTGCTCGTGAGCGGCAAGCTCGCTCCGTTCATGATCACGACCTGGGTCGCCGCGCTGAACCGGCGGGTGTTCGGGCCTGCTTGGATGGGGCGAACCGTGATGCTTTCCTGGGAGCCCATGTTCATCGCTGCTGGGGCCATCACGGGATTGCGCGTGTCCTGGAGCATGCTGCTCGGCAGCGTGACGGCGTGGATGATCTTCGCGCCCGTCTTGCAGCACTACGGAATCATCGAGGGCTCGGGCTATGCCGCCATCGTGCAATGGACGCTCTGGGGCGGCGTGGCCTGCATGGTCAGCTCGAGCCTGCTCTCCTTCGCCCTGCAATGGCGAACCGCGCTGCGCGCCTTCACCGACCTGCGGGCCATGTTCGGTGGTGGAGCGAAGGCGGCCCACGACCCGCTCGCCGCCATCGAGACGCCCGCCTCGTGGTTCGTCTCGGGCCAGGTCGTGGGTTTCCTCGGGCTCGCCTGGCTCGGCCACCAGACTTTCGGCATGCCGTACTGGCAGACGGCGGTGGCGGTGCTGCTCTCCTTCGCGTTGGCCCTGGTCGCCTGCCGTGTCACGGGCGAGACCGATACCACGCCGGTCGGCGCCATGGGGAAGATCACGCAGCTCATCTTCGGCGCCCTGAGCCCGGGCAACGTGAACGTCAACCTGATGTCGGCCAATATCACCGCGGCCGCCGCGGGCAGCAGCGCCGATCTCCTCACCGATCTCAAGAGCGGCTATCTCCTCGGCGCGCATCCCCGGAAGCAGTTCATCGCCCAGTTCGCCGGCATCTTCGTGGGTACCCTGGTCAGCGTGCTGTCGTTCCGGCTGCTCGTCCCGGACGCGAGCGTGCTCGGCTCCGACCAGTTTCCCGCGCCCGCGGCGCAAACCTGGCGCGCTGTTGCCATCGCGCTCTCGGAGGGCATTGCCGCCCTCGGGCCGGTGAAGATCTGGAGCATCGTGATCGGCGGGCTCGTCGGCATAGTCCTCACCCTGCTCCCGAGGATCTTTCCGGCACGGGAGCATCTCATCCCGTCTCCCGCCGGCCTGGGTCTCGCCTGGACCTTTCACTGGTACTACGGCCTGCTCTTCTTCATCGGGGCCGCCCTCGGATGGTGGGTGCAG
>DASYTI010000193.1 GCA_036002485.1 Candidatus Methylomirabilota bacterium
GCCCGATGGCCGCAGGTGAGGCGTACTCTCTGTACGTTGAACCTGCGGCGGAGGGCGCCAACGAAGCAGATGGGCCTTTTTCAGCCGCCCGCGAGGGGTGGAAACATGGCGACGACGTCGCCGGGAACGAGCACCTGATCCGGCTCGGCGTCGTGTCCGTTCACGACCGTGAGGCACGGGAGATCGGCGGGAATGTGGAGGGCGGCCTGGACCTGCGCCACGGTGCTGCCCGCCGGCAGCTCGAGAGAGGCATGGTCGCCATCGGCACCTGCCGGCAGATAGGGCTGGAGCGTGGCGAAGAGCTGGACCTCGACCTTCACGGTCTCGCGCTAGTCGACGAGAGAGGCGGCGGCGATACGGAGCTTGTCGCCGGGGTGGATACGCGCGGCTTCATTGCGGTCGTTCCGCCGGGCCAGCTCGGCCGCGGAGAGGCCGTAGCGCCTGGCGATACCGCTCATGGTCTCTCGAGGTTTCACGACATGGATTTCAGACGGGCCGGGCTGGGCTCGGCCCGCGCTCGCTATCGCGCGCTCCCGGAAGCGAGCCTCGCTGAAGCGCTGCGCGGCGCCCGAGGGGAACTTGAGCAAGTACGCGCCGCCCGGCGGTGTCTGCTTCAACCTGAGCTCCGGGTTGAGGTCCTCGAGCTCATCCGTGGCCACGCCAGCGAGGGCGGCGATACGCTTGAGGGTCGTCACGGCCGGCACGGACGCCTGCTCGTAGGCGAGCGGCTCGGCGAAGATGGCCACGAAGCCGTACCGTTCGGGCTGACGGCCGATGAGGGTGGCGGCCTGGATGGCGGGGACGAAGTTCTTGGTCTCGTCGCGCAGCACGCTGCTACGCGTGAGCTCCCAGAAGTCGCTCGTCTTCATCGCCTTCATCGCCCGGATCACCTTCATCTCTCCGGCATTGTAGGCGGCCTTGGCGAGCTCCCAGGAGCCGAACATCGCATGGAGGTCCCGGAGGTAGCTGGCCGCCGCCACCGTCGACTTCTCGGGATCGAAGCGCTCGTCCACCCAGCGATCCACGCGGAGCCCGTAGCGCCGCGCCGTCGGGGCCATGAACTGCCAGAGGCCTTTGGCGCCCGCGCGGGAGACGGCCACCGGGTTGAAGCCGCTCTCGATCATGACCGTGAACATGAGGTCCTCGGGCAACCCCTTGCTGCGCAAGACGCCCTGGATCATCTCGGCATATCGACCCGAACGGCCGAGCCAGCGCTCGACAAGAGTCCGGCGATACCCGGTCTGGAACTCCTCGAGGTAGCGCCGAACCTCGGCATTGTCCCGTATGAGCAAGGGCGCAGCGGCGGGTGGGGGCTCAGGCTCACTGAATGGCCGTGCCCGGGGCTCGTCAGAGGAGTACGGATTGGCTTCAAGGCCCGGCAGGATCGGGTCAGGCTCCTGGGACTGCAGAGCACTGTCGGCGACCGGGGACAACATGGCCTCCCCTTGGGACGGCTCGAGAGCCCGGCCTTCGATGGGAGGAGCGCCGGCCGATCTCAGCGGAGGGAACCCCTCCTCCGCCCCGGCCGGTCCCGGGAGGCCGAGGCCGGCCAGGCAGAGGAGAAGGAGACCGCTCAGCCTGGATCGATGATCGAAGGACATTGGAGGGGAGGCTTGAGCGGTTTTACCACGGTGAGACAAACCGGGTCAACCTCGCATCGGGGCCAAAGAAGCCAGATAGTTCTTGACAGGCCCGTTGGGCTGCCCGTATCGTAACCGCGCGCAAACTAAGCTGGATTTGACGTGGAGTCAGAGGAAATGCCGAAAGGAGGTGACAACCACATGAAAAAGATCATTGCCCTGGTGATGGGCATTGCCTTCGCTTTCGGCACCGCTGGCTTTGCCGCTGCTCAGACCCCGGCCCCCAAGGCCGAGGACAAGATGGACAAGAAGGACGACAAGGACAAGAAGGCCGACAAGAAGGCCGCCAAGAAGAAGGGCGACAAGACGGACAAGAAGGGCGACAAGGACAAGATGGGCGACAAGGACAAGATGGACAAGGACAAGAAGTAGCGTCGATCCAGCGACAGAGCGTCATTCAGGGCGCCGCCCTCGCGTTACCGGGGGTTGGCGCCCTGCTGTTTTCCCGGGGCGGTGCGTTTCTCGGGATCTCGCGCGCTCCGGTCTTCGCGGATGGCGGTGAGCCACACATTGCGATCATGCAGTCGCACCTGTGTCTCCTCGCCAGCCTTGACGTCGACGGGCAAGAGCCAGTAGATCACCGTGAAGGATCCAAGCACCGCTGATCGATCCGGAAAGCGCGTGGCCTCGCTCCGCGTGAGGGCGGGCGGTTTCTGACGGCTCGCCGTTTCCTGCCAGGCGAGGAGCGTCCAGGCGCCTTCGGGTACGTCGACAAGACGGAAGAGGCCAGCGTCATTCGTCAGCTCACCCTTCAGCAGCGCGCCGCCGCCCGTCTCGATCAGCGCCTGCTCGAACGAAGCGCGCGCGGCCCGGATCTTGGGGTCGGCGTCGAGAAATCGCTCCGTGGATTCGCGGCGGCCCGCTTTGATGGCGGCCAGCTCGCTCTCGAAACCGGACGAGCGGGGCAGGAGAAGCACCGACACGCCCGCGTAGGGCCGGGGCTCCTGGCCCGTGCGGCGGGACTCCTCATACGCGCGGCCCGCCACGGCGCCCACGGCCCCCCGCTCGCGCGCCGTCAGATATGGTGCCGTCATCGTGCGGAGATCCGCCGCGCTCGAGGTGAGGGCCAGGGAGACCAGCAGTCCCGCCGCCGCGGCCACCGCGCCCCCGCGCATCAGGCGATCTCCGGACGAGGTCGTGTCTTCCACCGCCGGTGCAGCCAGAACCATTGCTCGGGCGCGCGCCGGATCGCCGCCTCGATCGTCTCGTTGAAGCGGGTGGTGAAAGCCACCACGTCTCCCTCTGGCGGCGGGAGAATCGGCCGGACCTCGATCAGGTGACGCCCGCCCTCCAGGCGCCGGATGAATACCGGCACCACGGGAGCCTCCGTGCGCAGCGCGAGCACGGCCAGGCTCCGCGATGTCGACGCGGGCGTACCGAAGAAGGGAACGAAAATCCCTTCCGCGCGCGTGGCGTTCTGGTCGAGGAGGACCCCGACCATGCGGCCGCGCCGGAGAGCGTCCAGGACATCACGAAGCGCGCGACGCTTGCTGATGAGCTCGGCGCCCGTACGACGGCGGAGCCGCTCCACCACCCGGCCGAGCTGCGGCTGGTCGAGCGGCCGAAGCACGACGGAGAGGGGCAGGCCGGTCAGGGGGTGAGCCGCGGCCAGAAGCTCCCAGTTGCCGAGGTGCGCGGTGAGGAGGAGGACGCCACGCCCCTGCACGGCGGCGTCCTTCAAGTGCTCGAGGCCGTCGATCTCCACGCGACAGAGGAGAACGTCCGCGGGCCGGAACATCAGGACGCAGGCCTCGATCAGATTCATACCCAGGTGCTGGAACGATCGGCGGCCGATGTGACGGAGCTCCCCCGGACCGCGCTCCGCGCGGAAAGCCAGACGCAGGTTGTCGAGCGCGACCGCGCGGCGCGGAGCCAGCACGACCCAGGCCACGTCCCCAACCCGGCGGCCCAGCCACAGGCCGAGCCGCACGGGAAGATGGGCCAGCGTCCATGCCACGGGGGCGAGGAGCAGAACACCGACGGCGGCGGCCGCGGAGCTGCGCCGTCTCATCCGCGCGGCAGAATGAACCACGTCACCGCCGCGATGATGCCCGACAGCGGGATGGTGAGGATCCATGCCCATACGATGCGGGCGCCGAGACCCCAGCGCACCGCCGAGACGCGCTGGGTGGCGCCCACGCCCATGATGGAGCCGGTGATGGTGTGCGTAGTGCTGACCGGAATGCCCCCGACCGCGGTGCCGATGAGCATCACCGCCCCCGCCGTCTCCGCGCAAAACCCGCCGACCGGGCGCAGCTTGGTCAGCCGCATGCCCATGGTCTTGACGATGCGCCAGCCGCCGGACATGGTGCCCAGCGCGATGGCGGCGTGCGCGGCCAGAACGACCCAGAACGGGACGTAGAACTCTGGGCCGAGGTATCCGCCTGAAAAGAGCAGGATGGCGATGATGCCCATGGTCTTCTGGGCGTCGTTGGTGCCGTGACCAAGGCTGTAGAAGGCCGCCGAGACGAGCTGGAGGCGGCGGAAGAGCGCGTCCACGCGACTGGGACGGGCGCCGCGGAAGATCCACAAGGTGGCCACCATGAGGACGAAGCCGAGGATCATACCGGTCACGGGAGCGAGCACGATGAAGACGGCGATCTTGAGAAGCCCGGCGGGGATCAGCGCGCCCCACCCCGCCTTGGCCACGGCCGCGCCGGCGAAGCCGCCGATCAGGGCATGGGATGAGCTCGAAGGAATGCCGTAGTACCACGTGATGAGATTCCACGCGATGGCACCGGTGAGGGCGCCCAGGATGACCCACTGGTCCACCACGGCGGGCTGGACGACGCCCTTCCCTACCGTCTTCGCCACCTGGACGCCAAAGCCAAAGGCCGCCACGAAGTTGAAGAAGGCCGCCCAGGCCACCGCCTGCATGGGCGTGAGCACCCGCGTGGAGACGACGGTGGCGATGGAGTTGGCGGCATCGTGAAAGCCATTGATGTAGTCGAAGACCAGCGCCACCGCGATGATGAACGCCACCAGCAGGACGGCTCCGCTCATGTCCGGGTGGGGCGCCCGGCTCAGGCCATCTTGAGCGTGATGCCCTCGATCACGTTCACCACGTCTTCGCAGCGGTCGGTGACGGACTCCATCGTCTCGTACAGCTCTTTCCACTTGATGATCTCGATGGGATCCGTATTGCCCTCGAAGAGGGCGGCCAGCTCGTCGCGCAGCAGGCGGTCGGCCTCGTTCTCGAGACGGTTCACCTCGATGGCGTGCTTGTGGTAGAGGGGCGAAAGAGTGCGCAAGCAGTGTACGGCGCGGTCCGTCGCCTCCGCCGTCTTCACGATGATCTTCGCCATGGCCATACATCCGTCCGTGGGGACCTTGATCTTGTACAGGGCCAGACGGTCGGCCACGGCGTCGATGAGGTCCAGCACGTCGTCGAGCCGGTTAGCCAGGGCATAGATATCCTCACGGTCGATTGGCGTGACGAAGGTGGTGTTGAGCCGTCGGACCATCTCGTGGGTGAGGGCATCGCCCGCATGTTCGAGGTCGCGTATCTGCTGGACCTTGGCGGGGGCGCTCGGGTAGTCCAGGGTCAGCTCCTCGAGAACCCGGGACGCCGACACGATATGGCCGGCCTGCTGCTCGAAGAGCTCGAAGAATTTCTCGTCGCGGGGAAGCAGCCGAAACACACTTCATGGTCGCTCGCCCGGCGCGGGATGTCAACGGCCGGTCCAGTTTGACAGGGGAAACAGCGGTGGCTACCATGCGGCCGTGAAATCCGAGCAGCCCGGCGCGGAGCCGACGGTCTCCTGTCCCGCGTGCGGAGCCCGGGCCGCCTGGCGTGGGAATCCCCAGCGCCCGTTCTGCTCGCTCGCGTGCCGCCTGATCGATCTCGGCCGGTGGCTGGATGAGCGCTATCGTGTGGCGGGCGATCCCCTGCCCGACGAGCTGCCGCCCGACGACAGATCGCCGCAGCGGGCTGAATGACCGATCTCTTCGCCGACCCGGCCGCTTTCCTTCAGCGTCTTGTTCTCATGCTCCCCGCGCTGCTCATCGCCGTCACCGTCCATGAGCTGGCCCATGCCCTCGTGGCCGATCGCCTGGGCGACCCCACCGCGCGCCGGCTCGGACGGATCACCCTGAATCCATTGCCGCACCTCGACCCTCTGGGCGCCCTCTGTTTCGTGCTGAGCGGCTTCGGCTGGGCCAAGCCGGTGCCCGTGAATGCGCAGAACCTGGCGCACCCCGTGCGGGACATGACCTGGGTGGCCGCGGCGGGGCCCATCGCGAATTTCCTGGCCGCGTTCGGCGCGTTGGTTCTCCTCAGGATTCTCGGACAGGCGGGCGCCCTCCCAGATCTTCTGAGCGTGATCATGTCCCACGTCTTCCGCTTCAATCTCCTTCTCGGAATTTTCAACCTGATCCCGATCCCACCTCTCGACGGGGGACACTTCCTCGGCTACCTGCTGCCCAGGAGCGCCGCCGGGCTCGTGCGCCTGCTCGAGCAGTACGGGATGTTCATGCTCTTGCTCCTGGTCTTCACGGGCGCGACGCAAAAGATCGTAGGCCCCGTCTATTTCTGGGCGCGCCAGGCCATGATCGACCTCGTCCGCCTCATCGTCTGACCGCGCTTCCGGACAAAAGAATAGCGCCCGGGCCTCTTCGGCTCAGGCGCCTAAGTTCGAGCGCCGGCTTCGCCGGCGCCATCGAAGGGGGATGCTCGAAGGGGGCCATCGAGGCCCCCTTCGATTCATTATTACCCCGGCAACGACCTACTCTCCCACACCGTTACCAGCGCAGTACCATCGGCCCTGGAGGGCTTAACTTCCGTGTTCGGGATGGGAACGGGTGTGGCCCCTCCGGCAACGCCACCGGGAATCTGGCGTCAATTGAATACGTTGATTCTCGAGTGCAGCCAAGCGACGAGCGACGTCGAAGTTATGAGTGCAACGTGGTCAAGCCGCACGGCCGATTAGTACCGCTAAGCTGAACGCCTTACGGCGCTTACACCTGCGGCCTATCAACCTGGTAATCTTCCAGGGGCCTTCAGAGGGCTTACGCCCTGGGAGGTCTCATCTTGAGGCGGGTTTCGCGCTTAGATGCCTTCAGCGCTTATCCCTGCCGGACATAGCTACCGAGCGGTGCTCCTGGCGGAACAGCTCGCACACTAGAGGTCCGTCCACCCCGGTCCTCTCGTACTAGGGGCAGCTCCCCTCAAACCTCCTACGCCCGCGACAGATAGGGACCGAACTGTCTCACGACGTTCTAAACCCAGCTCACGTACCGCTTTAATGGGCGAACAGCC
>DASYTI010000194.1 GCA_036002485.1 Candidatus Methylomirabilota bacterium
GCTCGAGGATCGGCGCGTCGCGCAGCAGGTCGGCGACGCGGAACTGGGGCAGCCCCGACTGGCGCGTGCCGAAGAACTCGCCGGGGCCGCGCAGGCGCAGGTCGGCGTCCGCGATCTTGAAGCCGTCGGTGGTCTCGGTCATGGCGGCGATGCGCTCGCGCGCCTCCTCGCCCGGGCTCTCGCCGGTGAGCAGGATGCAGTAGGACTTCCAGGGCCCGCGCCCCACGCGCCCCCGGAGCTGGTGGAGCTGGGAGAGGCCGAAGCGCTCCGCGTGCTCGATCAGCATGACCGAGGCGTTGGGCACGTCGATGCCGACCTCGATGACCGTGGTGGAAACGAGGACGTGGATCTCGCCGGCCTTGAAGCGCCGCATGACCTCGTCCTTCTCGCCGAAGCTCATGCGGCCGTGCAGGAGGCCGACGGCCAGGTCGGGGAAGACGTCCTTCCGGAGGTGCTCGGCCATCTCGGTCGCCGCCTTGAGGTCCAGCGCGGCCGACTCCTCCACCAGCGGGTAGATCACGTACACCTGCCGGCCCGCCGCCACCTGCTCGCGCAGGAACTCGTAGATCTGCGGCCGCTTGCCCTCGGTCCGCGCGACCGTCACCACCGGACGGCGCCCCGGCGGCAGCTCGTCGAGCAGGGAGACGTCGAGGTCGCCGTAGAGCGTGAGCGCGAGGGTGCGGGGGATCGGCGTCGCCGTCATCACGAGGAGGTCGGGATGCTCGCCCTTGGCCCGCAGGCGCGCGCGCTGCTCGACGCCGAAGCGGTGCTGCTCGTCGACCACGGCCAGCCCGAGCCGGCGGAACTCCACGCCTTCCTGCACGAGGGCGTGCGTGCCGACGACGCACGCCAGGTCCCCCTCGGCGGCGGCCTTGAGCCGCCCCGCCCGCTCCCGGCCCTTCACGGCGGAGGTGAGGAGCGCGATGGGGAGGCCGAGCGGCGCCAGGAGCTGCTGGAACGTCATGAAGTGCTGCTCGGCGAGGATCTCGGTGGGGGCCATGACCGCGGCCTGGTAGCCCGCCTCGACCGCCGTCGCCACCGCGAGGGCGGCCACCACGGTCTTGCCCGAGCCCACGTCCCCCTGCAGCAGCCGGTGCATCGGGGAGGGCGCGGCCATGTCCGTCCGGATCTCGCTCCACACGCGGTCCTGGGCCGCGGTGAGCGCGAAGGGCAGGGCCGCCCGCAGGCGCCGCGCCAGCTCGCCGCGCGGGCTCATGGCGATGCCGCGCGCGCGGCTGGTGCGGGCGCGCAGGATGCCGAGGCCGAGCTGGAGCACCAGGAAGTCGTCGTAGGCGAGACGGCGCCGGGCCGTCCGCAGCGCCTCCTCGGCCTGGGGGAAGTGCGCGTTCCGGAGGGAGTCGGCGAGCCCGGGGAGCTGGCGGCGCGCGCGGACGGCCTCGGGCAGCGGGTCCGCCACACCGCCCGCGTGGGCCTCGACGACGCGCCACATCAGCGCGCGCAGCGCGCGCTGGCCGACGCCCTCGGTCTGATGGTAGATCGGCACCAGGCGGCCCGAGTGGATGCGCTCGTCCTCGCCCGTCTCGACGATCTCGTAGTCGGGATGCTGGATCTGGATCGCGCCCCGGTAGCGCACGACCTTGCCGTAGAGCACGACGCGCTGTCCCCGGGCGAACACCCGCTCGAGATAGGGCGCGTTGAACCAGCTCGCGGTGGCGTAGCCGGTGGCGTCGCGGAGCATCACCGAGAACGGCAGGCGCGGGCGCCCCCGCGGCGGCGGGCTGATGCCGACCACGGTGCCGGCGCACGACTGCGTCTTCCCGGGCTCGAGCGCGGAGAGCGCCGTCAGCCGGGTGCGGTCCTCGTGGCGGAACGGGATGAAGTAGAGCGCGTCCTCGACGGTCTCGAGCCCCAGCCGCTGGAGCTGCCGGGCACGCTGGGGCCCGACGCCTTTCAGGAACTGCAGCGGGGTGAGGAGACCTTCGGGGGCCGGCGATGCCGCAGGCGGACCGGATCGGGCCACTCAGTTTGCCTCGTTCAACCGGCTATGCTATAAGAGGTGTCTGCCCGGAGCAACCTCGAGAGGAGCGTATTCATGGCCCAGCGTTGTGACATCTGCGGCAAGGGTCCCGCGGTCGGAAACCGCATCAGCCACGCGCACAACCTGACGCGGCGGCGGTGGCTTCCGAACCTGGTCTCGGTCCGCACCGTGGTGCAGGGCACGACCAAGCGCCTGCGCGTCTGCACCCGCTGCATGAAGGCGGGCAAGGTCACCAAGAGCGTCTGAAGCGCTGCTGGTGCCAGGCACGGACGCATGCTGTGCCTGGCACCCATTCGGATGTATGAGTGCCCGGTGGGAGGCCGCCACCCCCCACCGATGTCCCTGCATCAGCCCTACTTCTTCTTGGCCTTCTTCTTCGCGGCCTTCTTCTTGGCCATTGTCGGCGTCACCTCCCTCCCGGACCGCCGTAGTCGACCGCCGGCTCGTCCTACTTGCGCCCCTTCTTCTTCGCCGCCTTCTTCCGGCTGGCCTTCTTCTTCATGGTTGGTCGTCACCTCCTCCCGTCCGCTGCCTCAGTACCCCATCGCCTCGCGACGCAGGTGCTCCGCCTGCTCGCGGCCGCGGCGCTCGTAGTGGAAGAGATCCGCGTACAGCTGCGGGAGCGATGCCACCTTGAAGCCGCCCTTCTCGAGGAGGCCGTAGAAGACCCCCTGGTCGTGGGGCGAGAGCAGGTGGACGTTCCCGTCGCCCTCGGCGGGCCGGAGCCCGAGGGCCGTGGCCACCGGCGCGGGATCGCCGTCGAGGTAGCAGTGGATCGCCGGCATCCGGATGTGGGGCGCCACGAGCGCGGCGCCGGCGTGCATCGTGAAGGCGTACCGGCGCCCGTCGCCCTCGGCGGTCCGCACGATCTCGGCCATGACCCGGCGGGTCACCCGCTCCGCCGAGAAGTAGGTCGCCACCTCGTTGTCGAGGTACGTGTAGCTGTCGCACCACGCCTCCAGCAGGTCGGCGGGCTTGCGCAGGCGGATCCGCTGATGCTCGTCGCGGTCCACCCACGCCAGGTCCTCCAGCCGCTTCACGACGTTGTGGGCGTGCCCGAGGCTCACCTGGGCGGCCCGCGCCAGCTCCTCGAGCCGCCAGGCGTGCTGCGACTCGGCGAGGAGCACGCGCACGACCCGGGTGGCGCGAGGCGCGAACAGGGACTTCAGCGGCCGGGTGGAGGGGCGGAGGTTCCGCTTGCCCTCCTTCTCGATCAGCACGTTCTCGAACGCGAGGTAGCAATTGCCGGAAAGGTCGAGGTACCCGAGGTTGCCCCGGCGCAGGATGTCGGCGCTCTGGGGGCTGATGTAGCCGGCCGTCGCCACGGGATAGGCATTGGGAAGCTCGCGCCGAACCTCATTCAGCCGCATCACCGTCTCCCGGATCTGCCGCGGCTGACCGAGCTCGCTGACTTCGAGCACCAGCGTGTGCTCCTGCTCACCCATCCTGAATTTCACCAAGAGATCGGCGACTTGGCTTCCAATCCGGCTGTCGGGGGTTTCCTCCCAGGAGCGTGCCTTGGGGAAAAGCTCCCGCAGCCGTTGTGCCGCCAACCGCCGAATCTCTTGAGACTTAAACATCGTTTCGTTTGCTCCACCGGTTTCAGCATCCGCTGAAACCATACGAACTAATGAAATACCTTGTCAATGAAAAACTTACGGCCACCGGGTAGAGGAGTGGCGCGGTCTTCGACACGGGGCGGAGCAACACCAAGGATGTGTGTGTGGAACGGCCCTGAACGCTGCGCCTGTTCGAGTGCCGGCTTTGCCGGCGCAATCTCGTCCTGGGGGAGGTCTCGGAGGGGGCCGTCGAGGCCCCCTCCGACTCGCGTCAGCCCCCCTCCGAGCTCAGCTCCTCCATCTCCTCGTCGCTCAGGCCGAAGTAGTGGCCGATCTCGTGGATGACCGTGTCGCGCACCACCGTCGCCATCTCGGCCGCGTCGGCGCAGTCCTCCTCGATTGGCCCCTGGTAGATCGTGACGGTGTCGGGCAGCACGTTGCCGTAGCCGGCGTCGCGGTGGGTGAGGTCGACGCCGCGGTAGAGGCCGTAGAGCGTGTCGGGCGGCTCGATCCCCATCTCGTCGAGCGTCTCGTCATCGGGCCAGTCCTCGACGACCACGGCGATGTTGTCGAGCTTCGCTTTGAAGCGCTTGGGAAGGGTGGCCAGCGCGCGCTCGACCAGGCGCTCGAACTGCCCGCGGGTCATCAGACGCCTCGCACCCGCTCGACGTTCATCACGTCGCGGATCTCACGGATGGCGGCCATGATCGCCTGGAGCTGGCGGAGGTCGGAGACCTCGACCACGAAGTGGTTGAGCCCCCGCTTGTCGTCCGTCACCGTGACCTCGGCCTTCGTGATGTTGCCGTTGCGCGAGGAGATGGCGCCGGTGATCTCCGAGAGGAGCCCCGGGCGGTCGTTGCCGATGTAGACCGCGATCCGCACGGGCCGCGTGGCCTCCGTCGGCTCCTCGCCGTCCCACTCGACGTTGATCAGGCGCTCCCGGTCGAGCACGCTCTTGGCGACCATCAGGCAGTCCCGCGTGTGGACCGTGAGCCCGCGCCCGCGGGTGATGAAGCCCACGATCGCGTCACCCGGCACCGGCGAGCAGCACTTGGCGAAGCGCACCAGCAGGTCGTCCACGCCCCGGATCTTGACGCCGCTCTCGGCCCTCGGACGGGTGCCGGCCTTGGGCTTGGCCTCGACCGCGGTCTCCAGGACCTCGGTCGGCGCGAGCTTGGCCAGCACCTGGTGCACGGACGTCTTGCCGTAGCCGATGGAGGCCAGCAGGTCGTCCGGGCCCGGGAAGCCCAGGTCGGCCGCGAGCTGCTTCATCGCCTCCCCGCCCAGGAGCCCCGCCGCGTTGAGCCGGTACTTCTTGGCCTCGCGCTCGAACAGCTCGCGCCCGAGGGCGAGCGAGCGGGCCCGCTCCTCCGTCTTGAGCCACTGGTTGATCTTGGAGCGGGCGCGCGTGGACTTGACGATCTTGAGCCAGTCCCGGCTCGGGTGCTGGTTGGGCGAGGCGACGATCTCGACGATGTCGCCCTGGCGGAGCGTGTACCGGAGGGGCACCAGCTTGCCGTTCACCTTGGCCCCGACGCAGTGCTCGCCCACCTTGGTGTGCACGGCGTAGGCGAAGTCGATCGGCGTCGCGCCCTCGGGGAGGGCCTTGACGTCGCCCTTCGGCGTGAACACGTAGACCTCGTCGGGGAAGAGGTCGACCCGCACGGTGTCCATGAACTCCTGGGGATCCTTCATGTCCTGCTGCGTCTCGATGAGCTGGCGCAGCCACAGGAGGGACTCGTCGGCCCGGTCCTTCTCGGTCTTCTTCTCCTTGTAGAGCCAGTGGGCGGCGATGCCGTCCTCGGCGATCCGGTGCATCTCGCGCGTCCGGATCTGGATCTCCACGGGGTCGCCCTTGGGGCCGATCACCGTGGTGTGGAGCGACTGGTACATGTTGACCTTCGGCATCGCGATGAAGTCATTGAACCGGCCGGGCACGGGCTTCCACAGCGAGTGGATGACGCCGAGGGCCCCGTAGCAGTCGCGCACGCTGTTGGTGATGACGCGCACGGCGGTGAGGTCGTAGATCTCGTCGAACTCCTTGCCCTGCTCGTGCATCTTCTTCCAGATGGAGTAGAAGTGCTTGGGCCGGCCCCGGATCTGCGACTCGATCCCGACCTCGGTGAGCTTCCTCTCGAGGATCGCGATGACGTGGTTGATGTCGGCCTCGCGCTCGAGCCGCCGCTTGGCCACCCGCCGCTGGAGGTCGACGTAGGCGTCGGGGTGCAGGGTGCGGAGGGCGAGGTCCTCCAGCTCGGCCTTCACGTTGGCCATGCCGAGCCGGTGGGCGAGCGGGGCGTAGATGTCCAGGGTCTCCTGGCCGATCTTCCGCGCCTTGTCCGCGCTGAGGTAGTGGAGGGTCCGCATGTTGTGCAGGCGGTCGGCCAGCTTGATCATGAGCACGCGGAGGTCGCGGGCCATGGCCACCAGCATCTTGCGGAAGTTCTCGGCCTGGCGCTCCTCCCG
>DASYTI010000195.1 GCA_036002485.1 Candidatus Methylomirabilota bacterium
AAAACCCCGGAGACCAAACAGGTCTCGAGGGTTTGGTGTGTTTGGTGGCGATGTAGCCTTGTCAGGTCTGGAGGTCACCCACCGCCGCGGACAGGGCTTCGAGCTCGGCGCGCCAGGATACGGGCGGCGTGACCGGACGCACGACGAACTTCGAGAAGCCAACGCCGATGAAGCGCTCGATGAGCTGGCGCAGCGCCGGCAACCCTACCGGCGTGAGCTCGAGGGCGCGGGGGCGCCGGGCCGTCATCACGCGCGCGGTGGCCGGGTCGATGGGCGCGCGGGCGTAGCCGATGCTCACGCCGAAGTGCTCCGGGCTGATCGACCGGCCGGCCCGGGCCGCCGCTTCCTCGATCACCACGCGTCCCGCGGCCGCCTCTTCGGGCGTGCACAGCGACGGCAGCCACCCGTCCGACAATCGCCCGCAGCGTTCGAGGGCGGCGGGTACCGTGCCGCCCAGCCAGACTTCGAGCGGCTGCTGGACCGGTAGCGGCGAGAGCTTGACGTCACGGAAGCTGCCGGTGGGGCCGTCGTGGCTCACCGTCTCGCCCGCCCACAAGCGCCGCAAGATCGGCAGCGCCTCATCGATGAAGGCGCCGCGGCGCTTGGGCTCGACGCCGATGGCCTCGCGCTCCGGGGCGTACGTGAGCCCGGGAACCAGCGTGACCAGCAGCCGGCCCCTGCACAGCACGTCCAGGCTCGCGAGCTGCTTGGCGAGCCGGAGCACGTGGCGTCCCGGCAAGAGCATCGTCGTCCCGAGCTTTACCCGCGGATTGCTCGCCCCCACCCAGGCAAGCCCCACCACGGGATCGACCACGGGACCGGTCAGCACCTCGGAAAGCCAGAGAGAGTCGAACCCCAGCTCGTCGAGTCCCGTCGCGAGCTCGGCCAGCGCCTCGGGCGTCGAGGACGCGCCGGCGGCCCCCACTCCGATGCGGATCTTCATGGAGCGATTCTAGCCCGGATTGACCTTGTCGACACCCTCTGGCAGCATCGGCGCGGAAGGTTCGCCACGCCATGCCACAGTGGTATCTGGAGGTAATGCCTGGGACTGGGTCGTACGTGATCGACGTCCCTCAGGGAGGTAATGAATGAACGTCTCGCTTGCCGGCTCGACGCTCGCGCTGCTCGCGCTCCTGGCCGCTCCCCTGTCGTTGACTCCTGCCGCGGCGCAGACGGACCCCGCGCGGACACCGCTGGCCGCGCCCGTCAAGGTGAAGCAGGGCATGGCGAATGTGCCCGCCCTGTCACCGCTCTGGCTCCTGCCCGAGCAGGCGGCCAAATACAACATCCAGGTCGAGCAGGTGCTCTTCCAGCGTTTCGCGGACGAGCGCACGGCCCTGGCCTCGGGTGATCTCGACATTGCCGCCTTCGGCCCGCAGGACATCACGCTCGGCCTGGGGCAGGGCGCCAAGTCCATGATCGGGGTGGCGGGCATCGGCTCAGGCAACGACTGCCTGCTCGTCCGCAAGGGCGAGGACATCAAGGAGTGGGCGGGTCTCGGCGCCAGGACGATCGGGGTGGGGGCCGGCTCCATCTCGTGGCTCAAGTTCGCGGCGTCGGTCCAGGAGAACGGGCTCGACTACGGCAAGCTCCGCATCATCAACATCGTGGGGGGCGGTGGCAACTATCTCAAGTCCCTCCAGGGCAAGGAGATCGACATGGCCGTGGTCTGGCACCCGTTCTGCGCCCAGGGCATCACGGAGGGCTGGGCGCAGTACCCGACCATCACCCACAACGGCTCGAAGACCGTGGGTGGGCTCATCGCCGTCCTTGCCGTCAACCGGGGGTTCATGGAGAAGCATCGCGAGGCGACGCAGCGGCTGGTGTCCGCCTACGTGGACGTGGTGAAGATCGCCCAGGCCGACCCGCAGCGCTTCGCCAAGATCTACGGGGAGAAGGCCGGGCTGCCCGAGCCCGTCGCCAGCGAGGCCATCCGCTACACTCGCTTCGACGTGTCGCTGCCCCTCGAGTCGATCAAGCGCATCTCCAAGTTTCTCTTCGACAACGGCGTCATCGCCCGCGAGGTCTCGGGCGAAATAGGGCAGTACTACACGTACGAGTTTCTCGCGCGCGCCACCGGGCGCAGTCCCGTCGACCTCGGGCAGAACAAGTAGCGAGGGACCGTCGCGTATGAGCGGCCGGCGCATTCCCTGGTTCCTCATCTTGCCCATCCTGCTGCTCGGCGTGTGGCACCTTGTCGTCGAGCAGCGGTGGGTGACCGAGGGGATCATCCCGGCCCCGGCCCAGGTGCTGGAATCCTGGCGTCGGTGGATCTTCGGCGCGCCGACCAAGTCGCTCTCGCCCTACTCGGGCACCTGGGTCGCCAACGTGCTCTACTCGGGGCGCCGGGTCCTGGAGGGCTTCGCTCTCGCCGCGCTCGTGGCCATTCCCCTCGGCATCTTCGTGGGCTGGAATCGCCTGGTGGCGCGACTGGTGGATCCCTCGATCCAGCTCCTGCGCCCGGTCCCCATCACGGCCTGGCTGCCCTTCGCCATCGCCGTCTTCGGCATCTACGACGCCAGCGCCCTCTTCCTGATCGGGCTGGGGTCCTTCTACCCCATCGTGGTCAACACCGCCCACGGCGTGCGCGATACCGATCTTCTGCTCCTCCGCGCCGCGCGCATGCTGGGGGCGGGCGAGCGGACCGTTCTCCTGAAAGTCGTCCTGCCCTCGGCCCTGCCGTCCATCTTCACGGGCCTGCGCCTCGGCGTCGGGGTGGCGTGGACGGCGGTCATCGTCGCCGAGATGATCGCGGTCAAGTCCGGCCTGGGGTACGTCCTCTGGGACGCGTACTACGTCGGACGGATGGACATCTGCGTGGCCACGATGTTCTCCGTGGGGCTCCTCGGCTTCGTCTCCGATCAGATCATCCTCCGAGCCTCCCAGGTGGCGCTGCGCTGGCGGACGCTCGAGCGGCATGCCTGAGCTCGCGTGGCCGTCGGCCGCGGCGCCCGTGGCCGAGCTGCGCGGCGTCTTCAAGGAGTTCAGCGGACGGTCGGGCCGGCTCGTCGCCCTCGAGGGGATCGATCTCGCCATCGCGCCCAAGGAGTTTGCTGCCGTGCTCGGGCCGTCGGGCTGCGGCAAGTCGACGCTCCTCAACATGGTCGCCGGCTTCGACGGGCCGACCCGCGGCGAGGTGCTGTTTCGCGGGCAGCCCGTGAGCCGCCCGGATCCGCGCCGCAGCGTCGTGTTCCAGGAGGCTGCGCTCTTCCCCTGGTTCACCGTGCTCGACAACATCACCTTTGGCCCCAAGACTTGCGGGGTGGCCGCCGGCGACTACGGCCCGAGGGTCGACGCGCTCCTGGAGCAGGTCGGCCTGCGCGGCTTCGAGCGCCACTACCCGGCCGAGCTCTCGGGCGGCATGAAGCAGCGGGTGGGGATCGCGCGCGTCCTCGTCATGGAGCCCGAGCTCCTGCTCATGGACGAGCCGTTCGGGAGCCTCGACGCGCAGACGCGCTCCGTCATGCAGGAGCTGCTGCTCTCGGTGTGGGAGCGCCATCACCAGGCCGTCCTCTTCATCACCCACGACGTCGAGGAGGCGCTCCTGCTCGCCGATACCGTCTGCGTCATGACGGCGCGGCCGGGACGCATCAAGAAGCGGCTGACCGTGGACTTGCCCCGCCCGCGGCCGCTCGAGGCGACGACCACCCCGCGCTTCAACGAGCTCAAGCGCGAGGTGCTCGGGCTCATCCGTGAGGAGAGCCTCCGGGCGGCCAGCGACGAGCCCCGCTAGCGTCAAGAAAGGCGCGCGATCACCATGGCCCTTCGTCACGTCGCCTCGACCCTCATGCTCGAACGAAGCCGCTGCATTCTCAATCCCTCTCCCCCATCGGGGAAGAGGGCAGGGTGAGGGGGCGGTACGACGAGAGAGTCTCATTCATAGATAGTCCAGGCTACAGAAGGGGAGACCCATGCGCGCCGTTGTCATGCGGAACAAAGCCCTCGCGATCGCCGATGTCTCTGAGCCCGCGCCCGATGCCGGCGAGGTGCTGGTGCGGACGCTCGCGTGTGGGATCTGCGGCTCGGACCTGCACGCCCTCAAGCACGCCGACCGCTTCGTGGAGGCCTCGCGTCGAGCGGGCAACACCTTCGTCATGGATCTCGGGCGTGATGTGGTCATGGGCCACGAGTTCTGCGCTGAGCTCGTGGATTATGGGCCGGACACGCAGAGATCGCTGGCCATGGGCACCCGCGTCTGCTCTCGTCCCGTGCTGATGCGAGCCACGGGACCCCAGACCATCGGCTACTCGAACGACCACCCCGGGGGCTATGGCGAGTACATGCGCCTGTCGGAGGCGCTGCTCCTCCCGGTGCCCCAGGCGCTTCCCACCGAGCACGCCGCCCTCACCGAGCCTCTGGCCGTCGGCCTCCACGCCGTCAACAAGGCGCGTCTCGAGCCGGACGACGCCCCTCTCGTCATTGGCTGCGGCCCCGTCGGCCTCGCCGTCATCGCCGCCCTGCGCCTGGCCGACATCCGGCCGATCGTCGCCGCCGATTTCTCGCCCCGCCGTCGCGAGCTGGCCCTGGCCCTCGGTGCTGACGTGGTCGTCGATCCCGGCGCGCAGACGCCCTGGCAGAGCTGGCGCGAGGCCGCGGTGTGGCGTGATGCCGCGCGGGCCCCCGCGCTCCCGCCGTGGCTGCCCGGCCCACCCCGGCGCCCCGCCGTCGTCTTCGAGTGCGTCGGTGTCCCGGGCGTGCTCGACCAGATCATGGCCGCGGCGCCTCGCCACGCGCGCATCGTGGTGGTGGGCGTCTGCATGGAGCCCGACACGATCTCTCCGATGCTGGGCATCAGCAAGGAGCTCGGCGTGCAGTTTGTCCTCGGCTACACCCAGGACGAGTTCACGGCGACCCTCGGCCACATCGCGGCGGGCCAGATCCCGGTCGCCCCGCTCGTCACGGGGACGGTCGGCCTCGACGGCGTGGCGGGGGCGTTCGCGGAGCTCGCCTCGCCGGAGCGGCACGCCAAGATCATGGTGAAGCCGTAGCAGTTCGCCAATCCGGGATGGCTTCGGATTCCTCGGACATGAGAATCATCGCCCACGTCGACATGGACGCCTTCTACGCCGCGGTGGAGGAGCGGCATCACCCCGAGCTCCGCGGCCGTCCCGTGGTCGTTGGGGCGGATCCGAAAGGCGGAAAGGGGAGAGGCGTGGTCACCGCCGCGAGCTACGCGGCGCGAAAGTACGGCATCCGGTCGGCCCTTCCGATCTCGCGGGCGTGGCGCCTGGCCGAAGCCGCTCGAAGGAGGGGAGAGCCGGAGGCCGTCTTCGTCAGGGGCGATCGGTCGCTCTATCGAGAGGTATCGGGCCGGATCATGTCGATCATCGCCCAGGGCGCCGACGCGTTCGAGGAGGCGAGCATCGACGAGGCGTATGTTGACCTGTCGTCGCTCGGCGGGATGGAGCAGGGTGAAGCCCACGCGCGGGCGCTGAAGGGAGCGATCCTCGAGGGCGAGGGACTGACCTGCTCGATTGGCATCGGGCCGAACAAGCTCGTGGCGAAGATCGCCTCGGACTTCCGGAAGCCTGATGGGTTGACCGTGGTGAGGCCCGACGAGGTCCAGGGCTTCCTGGATGGGCTGGGGATCCGGGTGATCCCGGGGATCGGGCCCAAGTCGGAAGCGGTGCTCCAGGCGAAGGGCCTCCGGACCGTGGCCGAGCTTCGCAGCGTCGAGCTGGCGCAGCTCAGAGAATGGTTCGGGAAGTCGGGCGAGGAGCTGTACCAGAAAGTGCGCGGAAACTCCGACGATCCAGTGTCGAACGAGTGGGAGCGCAAATCGGTAGGCGAGCAGGAGACCTTCGAGGAGGACACCCTCGACTCGGTCTTCATCCTGGGACGCGCCCAGGAACTTGCCGGCGAAGTGTTTCGGCGGTTCGTCGCCGAAGGGCTTCAGGGGTTCCGAACCGTTACGGTGACCGTCCGCTTTACGGGATTTGTGACGGTCAGCCGCTCCCGGACGGGTCAGACGCCCATGTCGAGCGTGGAGCAATTGCAGGCCGAGGTCCGGCAGTTGCTGGAGCCATTCTTCGACGCTCGCGAGAACCCGAAAGGCAAGAAGATCCGCCTCATCGGGGTCCGCGTCGAAAAGTTGCTGCGAACGTCGTAGCCGAAGGCCGGCATAGCGAACTTCTTGTCATGGCCCTTCTCCAAGGACGCAAACGTTGGGGCCCGTGAGATATACACCTCCGTGCGTTTCGCACCACTTCTGCGCGGCCTCTTGACCCGGGCTCCAACGGGTGCAGATCCCGCCCGAGTACGTGCCGCCGGCGCCCTCGCAAATCGCGCCGGTGCTGGCACAGGCCGAGAGCGTCAGTACGATCGTCCCGAGCATCGAGGTCAGAAGACGTGCCGGCCAGACCTTCCGATCCTTTGCCTCTCTCATTACCTCAAAGCTTCAGATACCGGTAGGTTCGGGGCGCTGTCGGACGGGAACTCAATAGTTCCCGGCCAGGGTGAAAGCGTGCCCGCCGGCCGGGCGTTACCCCGGCGGTTATCCGCGGCGACGGCGCGGGGACCCGATCCCCGCCTTGTGGCGCTGGCCGCGCCGCCGCGGCTTCACCCGTCGCCTCGGGCACGACGCGGCAGGCACACATCTATTCTGCCCTAGATCGTCTTTCGTTACGCGATCTCGACCAGCTCCAGCGCTTCGCAGCTCGGCCCCTCGATCATCGTCGCGCGCGTGTCGCCGAGGGCGTACGGCTCCTCGAGGATCCTGACGCCCTCGCCACGCAGCTTGGCGACCCAGGCGTCCAGATCGGCGACGCTGAGCGCGATGTGATCGTACAGCTGCCCGCGGGTACTCACGAGCGGCCGATCGCCCTGACGCACGTACCAGGGCAAGGCCACGTCGCCGAACACGACGGCGGCCGCGGGCGCGCGGAACATTCCCTCCCGGTGGAGGGCGGGCCAGCTTCGATCGGGCCCGCGCGGCACCTTGCAGGTGGCGTCGGTCAGGGGTGTCTCGCTGGTGCGTCCAGCGAACACCGGCGCGTTGAGGTGCTGCTGATACCAGAGCTGCGCGCAGAACGGATCGTCCTGGTACATGTGCACGTGGTTGAAGCGCTCGGCCGGATGGTTGCCGGCGTATTCCACGAGCGCATGGTCGGGACCCTGCATGTAGGCGAAGCCACCCGTGCGGGTCGGCTGCACGCCGTTGGTCTTGGCTAAGGATATCTGGGCCTTCGTCAATCCGGGCGTGCGCCCAGTGCTCGGCCAGGTGTCGCTGCTCACGAGGACGGAACCGCCTTCATCCGTCGTGTAGAGGGGCAAGAGGGTGACGTCCGGTCTGGCCTTGTACCCTTCGAGGCTCGCGCGCGTGTCGGTGACATGCCAGCCGAAGTGCCAGATCGCGGTTTGCGGCGAGGTCGCGGGCGCGGTGGCGATCCGGGTGAAAAGGACGAGGACGTTGTTTGGCGCCGTGAGCGCGGGCAGGCCGCCCCAGCTCGTCTTCGCGGAGGCCGGAAACTGCCGGACGTAGAAGTCGATCGCGGCATCGGGATCGACGGAGTTCAGGTGGAGATGGTGGAAACCCGGAGGGGGAAGCATGGCCTATCCCTCCGCGGGCTCTTGCGTCTCGGCCTTCTGCACGAGGCCCTCCAGCGCTTCGTACGGCTGGGCGCCGACGACGCCGTAGCGACCGACGACGAAGGTCGGCACGCCCGTGACGCCGTACCTGCGCGAGAGCTCCCAGTCCGCGTCGACGGCAGCCTGGAAGGTCCGCTTCTCCAGCACCTCGCGCGCGCCCTCGACCGACAGGCCCACGCCCGCCACGATGTCCAGGAGCACCGCGGGCTGGGAGATGTCGCGCGCCTCCACGAAGTAGGCGCGGAACAGCGCGTCGTGGATGGCCTCGCCGCCCGGCTGCGTGTCCGCCCACTTGCCCAGCTCCTGGGCCAGGCGGCTGTTGTAGGTCATGGTGCGCTCGCCGTACTGCAGACCTTCCGCGTCCATGCGGGCCTTCATCTGTGCGTGCATGGCCTTTCGGTCCATGTTGCGCCCCGCGAACAGGTCGGCCAGCGAGCGGCCTTCCGCCGGGGTGTCCGGGTGCAGCGGGAAATGCACCCACTCGACCTTCACGTTGTGCTCGGCCTTGAGCTTCTCAATACGCACGGTACTGAGATAGCACCAGGGTCAGACGTAGTCGGAGAAGATCTGCATCGTCACTGGCTGGCTCATGACGCCTCCTGTGCTCACGATACCTTGACGAGCTTTTGTAAGCTTCGCAGGCCGGGCGGGATAGGCCCGCGACGCCCCCAGTTCGTGAACGACACCTCGCCCACGTAGATGTCGCCGCGCGAATCGACGGCGAGCCCATGCGGCGAAATGAATTGCCCCCGCTCGAGCCCCGCCGGACGAGTGCCCAGTCGCGCCAGCATCTCGCCCTTCGGGCTGTGGATGCTGATTCGTGGCCCGATGTTCGGCATGTCCTGGTTTACCGCCATGCCGCCGCCGATCTCGCCGACGTAGAAGCGCTGCGGACCACGCTCCATGAACAGGCCCGAGGGGCGGTGCATGTTGTTCCACTGCATCTCGTACTTGCCATGGCCGTCGAACACCTGGACGCGATGGTTCTCGCGGTCGGCCACGTAGACCCAGCCCTCGGCGTCGCAGCAGATGTTGTGCGGGATGTTGAACTGGCCCGGATCGGTGCCGGGCTCGCCCCACGAGAGGAGCGGCGTGCCGTTGGGCGCGAACTTGTGGACCCGCGCGTTGCCGTAGCCGTCGGAGACGTAGAGATCGCCCTGCGGCGACAGCGCCGTGTGGGTGCAGCGGTGAAACGGCTCGCCGCTCATGTAGGGCGTGGGCGCCCCGGGGATGCCGATGGTCAACAGCACCTTGCCGTCGAGCGTGCAGTGCCGGACGGTGTGGTCGCCGTCGTCGGTGAGCCAGAGGGTGTCGTCGGGCGCCACGTGAACGCCGTGGGCGCGGCGAAACACCCCTTCGCCCCAGGAGCGCAGGAAATTACCGTCGGGGTCGAACACGACCATCGGATGCTGGCCCCGATTGAAGGCATACACCCGGTCCTGCGCGTCGATCCCGACCGCGGCCACGTCGGCGTTGAACTCCCGCCCCGGCGGCAGCTTCGCCCAGTCGTCGACGACCTGGTACCGATAGGCGCCCGTGCCCAGGATGACCGGTTTCGCCACGTCAGCCTCCTTTGAGATAGTCCGCGAAATACTCTTCCGGCGAGACCCGGCGGCTCGTCAGACCCAACCGGAAGGCCTCCCCGGCGAACGCCTCGATCTGCGCTCGATTGCGCTCGAATCCGTACGGGTGGAAGTCCTCACCCATCACGGCCGCGGTGTCCTCGAGCTCAGCCTCCAGCCAGGGCGTGGCGTAGGGGAACCCCTTCTGGGCCGAGGTGAAGCAGTCGTTGGCGGCGCTGAAGGCTTCGGTGAGGCTCTTGGCGATCCACGGGTTCGCCTCCCAGGCCTCGCGTCGGATGACGATCAGATGCTGCGGAGGAAACGCGCCGGTCTTGCGAAAGTACTCTTGCTCGACGTGGCGGAAGTCCGGGAACAGGCGGGCGATGGGTCCGCTCTCGGGGTGATAGGCCTGCGGCCGCGGCGGACTGTAGATCGCCTCCAGTTCCCCGGCGACCAGCATGTCCGACAGTGACCTGCCCTTGGCGGGAGCGTTCACGCCGGGGGGCAACGTCTGGTCCATCGGGGCCGACCAGGGCGTGTCGATGTCGCCGATCCACCATTTGATGGCGGACGGGTCCAGACCGACGAAGCGCAGGAAGTGGCGGTACCAGATGGAGCCGCTCGCGCTGTAGCTGTACATGCCGATGCGCCGGCCGGCCAGATCCGCGGGCTGCCGGATCGGCCCCCCTCGACGGACGTACAGGTCTCGCGCCGTGAAGTTACGCAACGGAAACACGGGCAGACCGACATAGCGGTGATCGCCCTTGTCGATGCGGTACAGGTACTGCGCCATGGACCACTCGCCGCCCTGTACCCCTGGGTCCTGCACGGCGCGACGAAGCATCTCGGCGCGCGCGGGCCACGAGCCCCGGCTGCCCAAGATCATCGTCAGGGCGATTCCGTCCGGCTCCACTTCGCCGGTCGCGAGGGGCATGACGCGAGCATAGTCGGCACAGGTGATCGAGATCGGGATCGACATGCGCCTATCGTAGCCCAAGGAGGGGCCATGCGACACACCGGAAGCCCCATCGAAGACCGGAGGCTCGTCGGACCACGCGAGGAACAGATCGCCCGGATCCAGGCGGTCTACTATCATGCCTGGGAAACCCGACAGGAGGAAGACCATGTCACGTCTCTTGGCGACGGCAGCGCTGGCGTTGGCGGTCCTTGGCACGGTGAGCGGGGCTTCGGCCCAGGGGCTGGTCACGATGCAGAAACTGTCTGCGCCGCTCGCGAACGAGCTGGTAGGCGACACGGTCGCAACCTGCGCGCAGAAAGGCTACGCGGTGATGGCCGTCGTCGTCGATCTCGATGGCGTCCGGCAGGCCGTGCTGCGCGGCAACGGGGCGCCCATCCACACGCTCGACAACGCCTTCTTCAAGGCCTACTCGGCGGCCTCCCTCACCCTCGCGCGCAAGGAAGACAGCACGAAAGCCGTCAGGGAGCGGATGAGCAAGAATCCGGTGACCTCGGTGCCGCAGACGCCGCTGCCCAACGTGACGTATGCGGTCGGCGGGGTGACCATCATGGTCGACGGAAGGCGATCGGCGCGATCGGCGTGAGCGGCGCTCCGGGCGGGCTGATCGATGAAGAGTGCGCCCGGACTGCCATCGCCAAGATCCAGGGCCGGATGAAGTAGCCCGTCGTTCGCGCATCCGACTTGCGGGCCGCCTCTGAGGTGTGCGGCGAGGGCTGACGGGCTGTGCCGCTGCCCCGTCGCGGCCGCAGCACCTGCACGTCACCTCACGACAGTCCTCGCGCCTCTCGATAGGCTCCACGTCAGTTTGTTTTACACTCGTCGAGCCCCGCGAATTGTAGCCCTTCGAAGTCATTGTATTTGTGATCGCGACGACAATGGCATGTGTTGTGCCCGAGGATCAATCGATGGTTGTTGCAGGATGCCAATAATCTGGGCGATGAAGGAAGAGAACAAGTGGCCAAGGTATGGATCGTAGTGAGGGCGACTCTTGCGCTCGGTATGAGCGCCGATCTCGTTGCGAGTGCCGTGGATAGGAGCTGGCGTCAGACCGCCTGACGGCGTCTGCCTGCGTCCTCGTCGGCCATGACCAAGAAGACGCTCCTCGTCGTAGCCCCGAGTCTTCCAGACTTCGACCGCCACGCCGGATCGCGGCGCCTCTATTCCTGGCTCCGAATCCTCGCCGCCGAATACAACGTCTCCTTCTATACGCTTCAGCGCCGCATCGACAAAGATTCGAGGCGCTACGCTGATGCCTTGCGCGAGCTAGGAGTCGAGATTCACGCGGCACAACATACTACGACCCTAGCGCAATTGGCCGGACGAATCGATCACGGTGTGCTCTTCGAGTTCTTTCACACGGCCGAACGTCTCCTTCCGTATCTGCGGCTCCTCCGTCCGGATCTACCGATGGTCGTATCTTGCGCGGATGTCCACCATGTTCGAGAATCTCGCGCCGTCGCCTATGCCGATCACCCGATCATGGCACGGGCGAGGGCCTGGCGAACGCGGAGGCGAGAGGTCGGCGTGTACGGGCGCGCTGACTTGGTGCTGGCTCTGACGGAGGACGATCGGCGTGCGCTCCAGCAAGCCGTGCCGGGGGCAGTGACCGCCGTGCTACCGTGCACGTACCCCGTTGCGCGTGACGTGCCTGGCTTCGTGCAGCGGAGTCCCCGTTCCGTTCTCTTCGTCGGAGGTTTTCGGCACTCGCCCAACGTCGACGCGATGCTTTTCTTTTGCCGACAGATACTGCCACTGGTGCGGCGATCGCTTCCGGACGTCACCGTGACGATAGTCGGCGATGCGCCGCCCAAGGAAGTCATTGCACTTTCGTCAGCACAGGTGAGGGTAACCGGATGGGTCCCGCGTGTCGAGCCGTACCTGGCCTCGCACTGCCTCTCGATCGCCCCTCTGCGCTTCGGTGCAGGACTGAAGGGTAAGATCGTGGAGGCGATGGGGGCTGGTTTGCCAGTAGTGACCACCTCCGTGGGTGCGGAGGGGATGGAGCTTGTTCATGGCGGTACCGCACTCATCGCCGATTCCGCCGAGACGTTCGCGGATTCCATCGTGCGGCTCTGCACCGATCAGGACCTACATGCCCGACTGAGTCGAAGTAGCCTCGAGCACGCCCGGGCGCGATGGGACCCGAGCGTAGTTACCGCGAGGCTCCTCGAGATCATGGCACGCGCGCCGACGCTCAGGCGCAAGAGTCTAGGGGCGATGGACGGGCTTCTCGTCAGGGGTCGGATGAGATATGAGTTTAGTGGAATACCCACCAGGGTCGAGCGCTTGTCATCTCTCCTTCGCTGGTACTGCGCTCGTCTGCGGACGATAAGCTCGGCGCCGGACTGGGTAAGGCGCTCACATGCTCGACCCGAGGCGGGACAGCCCCTCTTTGCCTACGGCCGTGTCCGCGCGCTCGAGGATGAAGGCGCCAGCGAGCGCTGATCTGGCGCCGAGTTGGAAGCGTTTAGCTTGCACACCCATGGCGAGGTGTGCGAGCGTTGCTCCATGCGCCGAGGGGCAGACTACCTCGCGAGCCTGCGCGACGGGCGCGCCGTCTTCCTCGACGGCGAGCGTGTCGACGACGTGACGAAGCACCCGGCCTTTGCCGAGTCGGCCCGGCGCATCGCCGAGCGCTATGACGCGGCCGGCGAGGCCCTCGACGTCACCACGTGCGTCGATCCCGTCCGGGGCGGGCGGATCGGCGCGATGTGGCTGATCCCGCGCTCGGCGGAAGATCTCGGGCGCCGGCGGGCCGTCCACCGGTTCTGGGCCGAGGGCTCGTACGGGCTCATGGGGCGGACGCCGGATCACGTCGCCTCGGTGCTCACCGCCTTCGCGGGCTGGCGTCAGCTCTTCGACCGGGGCGGCCGGCAATTCGGCGATAACGTGGTCCGCTTCTACGAAAAGGCGCGTGACGAGGACCTGTACCTCACCTACGCCATCGTGCCGCCCCAGATCGACCGGTCCACCCCGGCCCACAAGCATCCCGAGCCGTTCCTCCACCCGGGGGTCGTCCGGGAAACAGACGCGGGCATCGTGATCCGCGGCGCCCATTCGATCGCCACCTCCGTGACCATGGCCGACTGGCTCTACGTGAGCTACATCACGCCGCTCGCTCCCGGCGATGTCGACTACGCGATCTCGCTCGTCGTGCCCGTGAACGCGGAAGGGCTCCGGCTCCTCCCGCGCCGGCCCTACGCGACGCTGGCCACGAGCGTCTACGACTATCCGCTCTCGTCGCGCTTCGACGAGGTGGACACCACCGTCGTCTTCGACGACGTGCTCGTGCCCTGGGAGCAGGTCTTCGTGTATCGCAACGTGGAGCTGGTGACCGCCCAGTTCCACGAATCGCCCGCGCACGTGACCGCGAACTTCCAGTCGCTGGTGCGCTTCGGGGTAAAGCTCGAGCTGCTGGCCGGCCTCGCCATGAAGCTCGTCGAGGTCGGGCGCGGCGAGGGTGACGCCAACACCCAGGCGACCCTCGGCGGCGAGATCGCCACCTTCTGCGCCGCCTTCGACGCGCTGGTGAAGGCCGCCGAGGGCTTCCCATTGGTCAGCGAGGGCTACGCGCGGCCGCATCCGCAGTACATCTACGCGGGGATGAGCCTCCAGCGCCGGCTCATCGTGGACCTGTACCGGACGGTGCGGGAGCTCGCGGGCGGCGCCTTCCAGCACCTGCCCTCGTCGGAGGCGAGCTTCCTGTCGCCGGAAACCCGCGCTCACACCGAGCGCTACTACCAGTCCACCGCGGCGGGCGCCCGCGACCGCGTGAAGCTCCTCAAGCTGATCTGGGACTTCATCGGCACCGAATACGGGGGCCGCCAGCTCCAGTACGAGATGTTCTACTCGGCGGCCCAGCCCGTGGTGAACCGCCGCATGTTCCGCTCCTACGACTGGGCCTCCGCCAAGGCCATGGTCGACCGCCTCCTCTCGGAGTATTGACAGGCCGGGGCGTTAGCCGGGACTATTCATGATCGCGCGTACCGCATTCGAGCCTCCCCCTCACCCTACCCCTCTCCCCCCTTCGGGGGCGAGGGATCAAAATGACTGACGATGTAAGATCGGCGCGACGCGGAGAGACCATGGACCTCGAGCCGAGCGACAAGGTGGTGCTGGTCACCGGAGCCGGACAAGGTCTTGGACGGATCCTCGGTGTGAATTGATCTTGTCGGTTCTGGGGGGGAGCGGCGCCGCTCCCTTGAGTTCACTCGCCTCGTGACTGGCGGGGCCCAGCCCACCGAAGCCCCTCGGCTCGCCCTGCCCCCAGACCCCCCACCGCATTGACACCGGGGAGGCCGGTCGAATACCCTCGGCGCGAGTTGGCCCCACTGTCTTTCCGATCGAGTCGAACAGGACACGCATGAGGCGTCCACCGCTGGTCGTGGTGTTCGTGGGTCTGTTCGTCATCGCCCTTGG
>DASYTI010000196.1 GCA_036002485.1 Candidatus Methylomirabilota bacterium
CACGAACGGATACTTGCCCGGCTTGAGCGCCGGCATCTTGAGGCGCACGGTCTTGCCCGCGGGAATGACCTTCTCGATCCGCGGCTGCTGCATGTCGAACTCTTCCGGACCCTTGTCCTTGTTGGTGATGACGAGGACGAACGACTGCCCGGCCTTGACCTTGACGAGATCAGGCTGGAAGCGGTTCTTCTCGATGACGAGCGGGATCTCCGGTGCCGGCTGCGCGCTCACGGGAAGCGCCGTCGCCAGCAAGGCTCCCAGCAGCAGTCCCGCGACCCCGATCCACCTCATCCGTCCACCTCCATGGTGCTAGACGAGTTAGGTATACCTAATCACGGAAATCGTGTCAATCGAATTTTAGGCTACCCTTCCGTGCCGCGGAAGGTGAGGCGAAGAGGCTGGCGCGGACGGGCGGAGCTACCGGTCGGCGACGAGAACAGCCACGGGGTAGGCGTAGCGGATGCGCTCGCCCTCCCGCGCCATGGGGATGCCCAGGCGGTCGTCGCCGAGCGAGGCCGCGAAGATCTCGCGGATCTTGTCGGCGTCGCCGGGCAGCGGGAAGGACCGGCCCAGCAGGCCCTCGAGCTCGCCCTCGAGCCGATAGTTGGTGCCGCGGGGCGCCGGCAGTCCCGCCTGCCGGAACAGCTCCCGGAGCTCGGTCAGGGGCATGGCGCGCACGTGCGAGGGATCGCGCAGCTTCTCCATCCGGTTGAACTCGGCGGCCTTGGCGACATCGGGCGAGGCCTCGGTGTCGATGACCACCACTTTGCCCCCGGGCGCGCAGACGCGCCGCATCTCCGCGAGCACGGCCTTGGGATCGAGGAAGTGGTGGAAGGCGAAGCGTGAGGTCACGATGGAGAAGGTGCCGTCGGGCCATGGCAGGGGCAGGACGTCGCCCTGCTTCCAGCTCACGTTGGCCAGCCCTTGCTCGGCCTGCAGCGCCCGGGCCCGCTCGATCATCGCGGGCGTGAGGTCGATGCCCGTGGCGTGGCGAACCACGCGCGCGAAGGCGCAGACGATGATGCCGCCGCCGCAGGCGACATCGAGCACGGTGTCCTCGGGGCCGGCGCCGCTGAACTCCACGATCATGCGCAGGGCCTGCTCATCCTTGATGCCGGGCGAGGTCGAGAAGGGCACGGCCTGGCGGCTGAACTGGTCCAGGATCATGTCGCGATGGCTCGGATTCGTCACTCTCTCCTCCGGCGGGCGGCTGAAAAAGGCCCATCTGCTTCGTTGGAGCCCGCCGGCCGCACGCTCAACGTACAACAAGTACGCCTCGCGTGGGCCGGCGGGCTCCGCCTCGAATCTGGACCTTTTTGAGCCGCCCTTACGGTTTGTGGGATCGGACTAGAGAACATGAAGGAGTGGTCGAGCGGTCAGGCTGCCGGGCTTCCAGAATCCGGTGTCCGTGAGCTCGGCCAGGATCGCCTCCGAGTCCGTGGAGCGCATGAGCGCCCAGGTGGCGCCGCCGGGAAAGAATCCGCCGAAGACCATCCGGCCGGCGCCCCGCGCCTCGATCAGCGCGAAGGAAGCCATCTCGACGTCGGGAGCCTCGCCTTCCACGATGGTCACGGAGCGCGAGCCGTCGGTCACCACGGGGGGCAGCTCCCAGGGCTCGAGGAACTGCGAGAAGTCGCGCGGGTGCCAGGCCTTCCACACCCCACCCGTCCAGTACGGGTCCTCCTCGACGAGGCGCGGGAGATCGCCCGCCTGGGGCGAACGGTACACGAGATCGGCCGTCTTGCCGTCGGGCGAGGGGCCGCCCCCGATCACGAAGCCCCGCTTGCGCAGCTCCACGATGCGCTCCAGATGGGCCGCGCGGTGGGCGGCCCGCCGCTCGAGGTAGTCCTCGGCCGCGGTGACCCGGACATGGGAGACGATCACGGGGTGACCCAGCCGCCCGCGAAGGGCACCACTTGCCCCACGAAGAAATCGGCGTCATCGGAGGCGAGATAGACGGCGAGTCGCGCCGATTCCTCGCCGCGGGCCAGGCGCCCCGCCGGGATGTTCTTGACCATGCGGGCGAGCGACTTCGGGTCATTGACGAGCTCGGGGGGAAAGTACGTGGGATTCTCGACGTAGTTCTGGGCGATGGCGTTGACCTGGATGCCGTCGCGCGCGACCTCGCGACCCACGGCCTTGGTCAGCCCGTTGACTCCCGCCCGCGCCGCGGAGTAGGCGGCGTAGTGGGCGAGCCCCGGGAAGGCCGCCGCGGAAGACATGTTGATGATCTTGCCGCGCTTGGCCGGGCGCATCACCCGCAGGGCGGCGCGCAGACAGTAGAACGGCTCGTCGAGGAGGCGTGACATCATGGCCCGCCACTCGCCGTCCGTCACCTGCTCGGTGGGAGCGCCCGTGGGCGGGTTAGCGCTGTTGTTGACGAGGACATCGAGCCGTCCGAATCGGGTCACCACCGCCGCCACCGCGCGCTCGGCCTCCGCCGGCTGAGTGAGATCGCCGGTGAGGGTGAGCACCTCGCGCCCCAAGCCGTGCGCGATCGCCGCCACGGGCTTGACGGCCGCCTCGCTCCGATCGTGGAGCGCGACGGAGGCGCCCTCGCGGCAGAATTCCTCGGTGATGGCGGGCCCCATGAACTCGCTCGCGTTGGTGATCAGGGCGACCTTGCCCGTGAGCTTCATGGCCGACAGCGTAAGCGGGATTTCACGGCGCCGCAAGACCGTGCTACGCTCAAGAGGCGTCGAAGGGGGCGCCGGACGTGAAAGACGATCTGCTCCAATCCTTCAAGGCTCGCTACCCGTTCCCGCTCGATCGCTTCCAGCTGGACGCCATCGCCGCCATCATCGATGACAAGTCCGTCATCGTCTCCGCTCCCACGGGCTCCGGCAAGACGCTCGTGGCCGAGTTCGCCATCTACACCGCGCTGGCCCGCGGGCGCCGCATCGCCTACACCACGCCGCTCAAGGCGCTGTCGAACCAGAAGTACGCGGACTTCTGCCGCCAATTCGGTCAGGAGCGGATCGGTATCCTCACGGGCGACGTCAAGGTCAATACGCGCGCCCCCGTGGTGGTCATGACCACGGAGATCCTCCGCAACATGTTCTACACGGGCGGCCTCGACAGCCTCGAGTTCGTCGTGCTGGACGAGTGCCACTACATGGGCGACGAGGGGCGGGGGACGGTGTGGGAGGAGATCATCGTCAACGCGCCGAAGGACGTGGCCCTGGTGGGGCTCTCCGCCACCGTCAAGAACATCGCGGAGATCGCCGACTGGATCAGCCTGGTGCACCGGCCCATCGTGCCTATCACGCACCCGCATCGCAGCGTGCCCCTCCAGTACCTGGTCGCGGATCTCTCGGGGGAGATCCACACGTACGAGGCGGTGCGCAACGGCAAGGTGCGCCTCCTCGGGCAGGAGCGGGAGGGCGGCTACAACGACAAGGGCCGCTGGTACACACGGCGGGTCGTGGATCCCACCGTCATGCTCGACGAGCTCGAATCCCGCGGCTGGCTGCCCGCCATCTATTTCATCTTCAGCCGTGCCGGGTGCGAGCGGGCCATGGAGACCGTGCTGGCCGAGGGCAAGCCGCTCCTCACCAAGAGCCAGCAGCAGCAGGTGGACGCGGCCATCCGCGAAGCCGTCGCCGACACGCCGACCATGGCGGAGTCGCCGCTCAACCAGACCATCTTCCAGGCCCTCGGCATGGGGGTGGGGCTTCACCACGCGGGCGTGCTGCCGAGCGTGAAGCGGCTCATCGAGCTCCTGTTCGAGCGCGGGCTGTGCAAGGTGGTCTTCTCCACCGAGACCATGTCTTTGGGCATCCACATGCCCGCCAAGAGCGTCGTGCTCCAGTCCCTGACCAAGCGCACCGATCGCGGCTTCCGCTCGCTCATGCACAACGAGCTGACGCAGATGGCCGGCCGCGCCGGTCGCCGGGGCATAGATCCCGAGGGCAAGTGCGTCATGGCTCTCGACGTGCGCGACGGGCTCGAGGACATGATGCGCGTCGTCGACGGTCCGCCCGAGCCGGTGCTGAGCCAGTTCAAGCTGGGCTATGGCTCGGTGGCGCTCCTGCTCGCCACGGGCCAGGACATGGCCACGATACGGCGCACGGTCGAGTCCTCGTTCGGCCAGTACCAGAACTTGAAGAAGATCCGCGGACTGGAGGCAGAGGTCGCGAGCCTCGAGATGGCCGTGGAGGACGGACGGCGCTTCGCGGCGCCCTGCGGTGACTTCTCGCGGATAGGCCGCTATCGCGTGGCGCGCGCCCAGGTCGAGCAGCAGCGGATGGCGCGGGGCAAGAGCGGCCGGCACGGACGCTCGGTGGCCGAGGCCGAGCCGGGGCGCCTGGCCCTGGTGCGACGCAAGAGCGGCGCCTCCCTCGGGATCATCTGCGGTCTCGACCGGCGGCGCCACCGCATGCTCGTCACCGTGCTGCTGCCCCATGGCACCACCGTCCAGATGAAGGAAGGCAATATCAAGAGGATCTTCTGGCAGACGCCGCCCCTTCATCTTCCGCGCGACTGGGAGCGGCGGACGCGGAGCCTGGCCGAGCAGCTCGAGGCTTACTCCATCCCCGACCTCGTCGAGCGGGAGCGGAGCCAGGGCCCGGAAGGCGCCCTCGCCTCGATCGAGTGCCATCGCTGTCCGTGGGGCAGCCAGAGCCGGTGCGATCATGCCTGGAAGGGACTGGAGGGTCTCGAGGGACGTCTCGGCCAGAAGCGCGAGATGCTGGACGCTTTCAAGAACGCCTACTGGCAGGAATTCTGCCGGGTGGTGGCCGTGCTCGAGCGATTCGGTGCCGTGCAGGACGGCAAGCTCCTGGCCAAGGGGCAGCTCATCTCGGGTCTCCGCCACGACAATGAGCTCCTCGTCGCCGAGATGGTGGACCGCGGCATCCTGGAGGACACCACGCTTGCCGAGGCGGCCGCGCTCTGCTCCTGCCTCATCGAGGAGTCTCGCTCCGGCGATGCCGCAGTGGCGCGGCTCTTCCTGAAGAAGCGTCCCAAGCTCAGGCGCAAGCTCCAGGAGCTGGAATCCGTGGCTCACACCGTGCTCGAAGTCCAGCGGCACCATCACCTGCCCATGCCCGTCGGCGTCTCGACGGGCTTCATGCCCTCGGTGTTCCGGTGGGCCTCGGGCGAGGACGACTGGACGGGCATCGTGGAGGAGTCCTTCGGCGGGCACGAGGGTGACCTGATCCGGGCGCTGAGGCGACTGATCGACGTCTTGCGGCAGCTCGGCGAGGCCTCGGAAGTGCCGCCGGCGATCCAGGCCATGCTGGTCCGGGCCGCGCGGGTGGTGGATCGCGGCATCGTCCTCGAATCCGCGCTCATCTGACGAGGAGGCGCTCATGACGGCAAGGGAGCGGGTGGCGGGACTGATCCTCCTGGGCGCGCTCGCCGTCGCCTGCGCGACGCCCAGGATCACCAACGTCGAGCGGACGACGCGCGGGCCCAACGCGTACGAGCTGCACATCTACCGGTCGTTCGTCGCCAACGGGCGCGAGCCCACCTTCGACGAGAAGCGCTACTTCGAGGATCGTCTCACCGAGCGCGTCTTCAAGTACCTGCGCGAGCATCCCGAGATCCAGAACGATCAGCACTACAGCGACTTTCGCTTCTGGCGCCAGGTGACGCCGGGCAGCCGCAAGGGCGAGGTCGAGACGCTTCTCGAGGACCCGGACGAGCGCACCATCGACCCCGCCCTCATGGCTGCCCTGGCGAGCCAGCAGTGGACGGCCATCTCCAGCAAGGCCAAGGAAGCCTGGGTCTATCCGCTCGGCTGGGTTCTCTACTTCGACGACAAAGCCGTAGTGGAAATCGTCCGGCGCAGAGGGAAGTGGGACAAAGGCGACGACGACTAACGTCAGGCTGCTCAAACGGCCCATCTGCGCCCTCGGTATCCCTCTCCCCCATCGGGGGAGAGGGTAGGGTGAGGGGGCGAACGAGTGGCTCGGTCGCACGCTCAATCGAATAGACCGCCAGTGGTACACTTTCCGCGCCTTGAACACGCTCATGGCCGAGCTGCCGCGGTGGATAGCGCCCGGGGACAGTGCCACCCTCCTCTGGTATAGCGGACGGGGCGAGAGCCCCGACGGCGTGCCCGTCTACGAGATCGCCGGACCCGCCATGGAGTTGCCGCCCGCTTCGCCGTATTTCCTGCTGGCTCCCGCGGATCGCGACGACTTCGCGGGGGAGCTCTACCGCGGCCGGATCGGCGTGCCCGAGCTGCGCGAGTTCCTCTCGGCCTGTGTCCTGGCCCGGGGAGAGCTGAATCCCTCGCTCGAGTGGGTGGCCGTCCCGCTCTCCGCCCCGGCGCTGCCCGTGATCGATGGCTGGCGCGGGCTTGGTGAGCGGCCCGTTCTCTCGTATCTTTCCGACATCGGCGCCTTCATGCCCGGTGACCGGCCGCTCTTCGTCACTCCGGAGGCGCATGCCGCCGCGCAGGAGGCGGCCGAACACTTCGGCACGGCCTGGGTCTGCGACGAGTGCGGGGAGGCCGAGGACGCCGGCGTCTTTCTCTGGACCTCTCGCGGCGAGGCCGCGGTGCGCGTGTGTTTCCTTATCCACAACGATGCCGGCATCTGGAGCTGCCGGCTCCACCCCTTCGAGTTCAACCGGGAGGCGGCATGATCCGGTCCACCATGCTCGTGACGAAGCGGATGCCGGTGGCGCGGCGCGGGATGGTGGTGGCGGAGCACCCGCTGGGCGCCGAGGCCGGCGCCGTCATCCTCGAGCGCGGCGGCAATGCGGTGGACGCGGCGGTGGCCACGGCATTTGCCATGCCGGTCGTCGAGCCCTTCATGTCCACCCTGGCAGGCGGGGGCACCATGCTCGTCCATCTGGCCAGGCGCGGCGAGACGGTCTGCGTGGACTTCAACGTGGAGGCGCCGGCGGCCGCTCACGAGAGCTCCTATCAGCTGGGCGAGGGCATCTCGTCCTCCGCGATCTTCGCCTGGCGCCGCGTGGTGGACGATGCCAATGTCTTCGGTCCGCGCTCGGTGGCGGTGCCCGGCTCGGTGGCGGGCCTGTGTCTGGCCCTCGAACGCTGGGGCACCATGGAGCTCCGCGATGTGATCGCACCCGCCATCAAGCTCGCCGAAGAGGGCTTCATCCCCGACTGGTACATGGCGCTCCACACCGCGATCTTCTGCCAGGAGCTGGCCGCTTTTCCGGCCACGGCCCGGACCTATCTCCGGGACGGCGACTACGTGTACCGGACGTCCGTCCTCAACGACGGCGAGATCTTCCGCCAGCCCGACCTGGCGCGGAGCCTCAGGCTCCTCGCCAAGGAAGGGCCGTCCGCCTTCTACACGGGCGCCATCGGCCAAGCCATTCACGAGGAGATGTCGGCCACGGGCGGGATGCTCACGAAAGACGATCTCGCCCGCTACGCTCCTCGGGTGCTGCCCGCGCTCACGGGCACATACCGTGGCCTCGAGCTGGCTTTCTCGCCGGGCGCCACGGGAGGCACCACGGCCCTCGAGATGCTGAACATCCTGGCCCAGTTTCCCAAGTCGCGCACCACGTGGAAGACACCGAGTGGGCTCCACCTCCGCGCCGAGGCCGTCCGCCGGGCCTTTCTCGACCGGCTCGAGCATCTGGGCGATGCCGAGCGCGTCAAGGCGCCGTGGGATGCGCTCGTCTCGCGCGAGTACGCCGCCAAGGTCGCGGTGGGGCTCAAGCCGAAGAGGCCGCTCAGCGCCCGCCCCGCGCCCGATCCGTGGCGCTACGAGGTCGATGCGCGCGCCGCCGACTGCACCACGCACCTCTGCGCTATCGACCGCCAGCGCAACATGGTCTCCCTGACGAATACCGCCGTCTCGCTCTGGGGATCGCGCATGGTCGTCCCGGACACGGGCATCCTGCTCCAGAACGGTATGGTCTGGTTCGATCCCGAGCCGGGACGCGTCAACTCGGTGGCCCCTGGCAAGCGGCCGCTCGTCAATATGGTGCCCGCGCTCGGCTTCAAGCAGGGAGCCCCGTACCTCGCCGTGGGCGCCCCGGGTGGGCGAAAGATCGTCTCGGCCATCCCGCAGGTGATCGCGAACATGGTCGACCTCGGGAACTCGCCCCAGGCGGCCATCGAGGCGCCGAGGCTGCATACAGAAGGCGGCGACCTCTGGGTGGACGACCGCGTGGGTGACGCTTCGCTCGCCGCCCTCACGCGCCTGGGGCATCCCGTCGTCGCGAAGCGGGTGGAGCCCGGCACGCTCTACTTCTCGAAACCTGTCGCGATCCGCGTCACCGGGAAAGGTCTCGAGGCCGGGCTCGACCCTGTCCACACCGCCGCGGCCGCGGGCATCTAGAATGCACCCGACCCTCACCCCGACCCTCTCCCTGAAAGGGAGAGGGAGCGAGGTACTAAAAGAGGTCCTTTGATGGATATCACGCTCACCACGGCGTTCTCCACCGTCATGGGCCCCGATCAGGAGGCGATCAAGCGTCTCCTCACCGAGACCATCGAGCAGATCGCCCAGGACGACAAGAGCTTCACGCGCGCCAAGATCGTCTTCACGGAGTCGGACGAGCGTTGCGGGCTCACCGCCGAGCTGGACGGCGTGAAGAAGGAAGGCGTGCCACTCCAGCTCGACCTCGAGACGCTCGAGGATGCCCAGACGGCCGCCGGCCCGCGCGCCCAGCTGAAGGAAGCGCTGCGCCTCTACTTCCGGAGGGTGATGGGCAAGCCGTGACGCGCGAAGTATCGACAAAAGACGTCGTTCGAGCTGAATTGACACCTGTCACGGTATCTCGGATGCTCCTGTCTAGATCCCGGCGGTCGGACATGTCGCCCTGGCCGCGGGCGCTCGGACGCTATCTTGCGGCGCCTCGCGGTATA
>DASYTI010000197.1 GCA_036002485.1 Candidatus Methylomirabilota bacterium
CCGCTAGCTCCGAGCCGGGGTATCATGCTGCCCATGCCGGAGACGGGCGTGGGTTGGGCGTGACCCCGGCTTTCGCTTCAACTCTCGTCGGCCTCGGCTTCATCGGCGCTTTCACATCGGGGCTGGTCGGGGTCGGCGGCGCCATCGTCATGATCCCGCTGGTGTTCTACGTGCCGCCCCTCCTCGGCGTGGGCGGCCTCGACATCAAGATGGTCGCGGGCGTGACCATGGCGCAGGTGCTGGCGGGCTCCGCGATGGGCGCGTGGACGCATGGCCGCGGCGCCATGGTCCATGGCGGCCTGGCTCTGTGGGGCGGAACGGCCATGGCCCTGGGCTCGCTCGCGGGCGCCGTGGCCTCTCGCTTCGTGGGCGGGCGGGTCTTGCTGATCGTCTTCGCCATCATGGCGACGGCCGCGCTGCCCCTCATGTTCGTCGAGCCCGCCGAGGCGGGCCCCGAGGTGAGCGCGGAGCCCATGCCCTTCAACCGGGCCGGGGCCGTGTGCATCCCCGGAGCCGTCGGGCTGCTGTCGGGACTGGTGGGGGCCGGCGGAGCCTTTCTGCTCGTGCCGATGCTCGTCGCGATCATGCGGGTGCCGCTGCGGCTCAGCATCGGCACCTCGCTCGCCATTGCCGGGGCGGGCGCGCTCCTGGGATTCCTGGGCAAGCTCGCCACGGGCCAGGTGCCCCTCATTCCCACCATCGCCGTGGTGGCGGGCTCATTGCCTGGCGCGAGCCTGGGCGCGCACCTGAGCCGGCGCGCTCCGGTGGGAGTGCTGCGGGTGGTGCTCGGCGCGGTCATTGCCCTGGCCGCGGCCCGCGTCTGGCTGGACGTGATCCTTCACTAGCGGATAGCAGAGACTCGGAGTTCGAGCGGAGACGGGGCCGAGGAGCCGGAGGCGACGAGCCCGGCGAGGCGAGGGCTGAGACGAGATGCGTTACGGCTTTGTCATCGATCAAAGAAAGTGCATTGGGTGCCACGCGTGCACGGTGGCCTGCAAGGAGGAGAACCAGGTGCCGCTCGGGGTCAACCGCACCTGGGTCAAGTACATCGAGAAGGGGACGTTCCCGGACACGCGTCGCTACTTCTCCGTCATGCGCTGTAATCACTGTGACAACGCGCCGTGCGTGACCATCTGCCCCACGGTGGCGCTCTACCGCCGGCCCGACGGCATCGTGGATTTCGATGGCGACCGCTGCATCGGCTGCAAGTCGTGCATGCAGGCCTGCCCCTACGACGCGCTCTACATCGATCCCGAGACGCAGACGGCGGCCAAGTGCCACTACTGCGCGCATCGGGTCGAGGTCGCCCTCGAGCCCGCCTGCGTCATCGTGTGTCCCGTGCAGGCCATCATCCCCGGTGATCTCGACGATCCGAATTCGCGCATCGCTCGCCTCATGGCGTCTCAGCAGGTGTCCGTGCGCAAGCCGGAGCTGGGGACACAGCCCAAGCTCTTTTATCTCGGCGCCGACGAGGCCTCGCTGACTCCGGCCATGCAGGAGCGCGGCGGGCGCTATGCCTTCGCGGAAGGCAGCCGCATTCCCATGCCGGGACGGTCGAATGTCGCCGGTGCCGCGCCGGCGACCTCGAGCGGCCACGAGGGCGTGGATCTCCTGCGCATGGCGCGAACGGTCTACGACGTCGCGCACGCCGAGCGGCCCTGGGGCTGGAAGGTGTCCACCTATCTCTGGACCAAGTCTGTTGCCGCGGGGTCGCTGCTCGTGGCGGCGCTGGCGGTGATCGGCGGGCTCCCGAGCGCGGGGACCCTGGCGGGACTCGCGGCACCGCTCATCAGCCTGATTTTCCTCGCGTTGACGACAGGACTGCTCGTCCTGGACCTCAAGCGCCCCGAGCGCTTTCTCTATCTTCTCTTCAAGCCCAACGGGCGCTCCTGGCTCGTCTGGGGCGGATGGATCTTGATGGTGCACGGGATTCTCGCGATCTTGTGGCTCGGGGCGGGTTGGGCCCAGAGCGATCGGTCACTGATCATCCTCGCGTTGCCCATGCTGATCACTGCTGCGGCCTCGGCCGGCTACAGCGCCTTTCTCTTCGGCCAGGCCGAGGGCCGAGACTTCTGGCAGAGCCCCCTGGTACTCCCAGATCTCCTCGTTTCGGCGTGTCTCGCCGGAAGTGCGAGCATCCTCGTCACCTCCCGGTTGCTCGGCGTTCTAGTCGATTTCCCGAGAGGACCGGCCGTGGGCATTCACACGGCCGCCCAGCTCGGCGATGCTGATCTCGCGCTGGCCAGCTTCTTTGTCCTCGGAGCTTCGCTGGTTCTCCACGGGCTCCTCGTGTTCGCGGAGCTCGTGGGCTCTCATTCCACGGAGGATGCTCGGCGGGCCGCGCGGTGGCTCGCGCGTGGACCGTGCCGCGGCCGGTTTGCCGGGGGTGTGGTCTTCGGAGGAATCGCGTTGCCCCTCGCCCTCCTCTTCATACCGTGGCCATCAGCGTGGGCCCTCGGCGCCGTGCTTGCCCTGGGCGGGCTCTGGCTCTGGGAAGATCTCTGGGTGCGCGCGGGTCAGGCGCTGCCGCTCTCGTGAGGCCCTGATGACCGACACGACGGCCGATCCGCTTCACCCGCACGCGCGCGACCTCGACCCACCGGCCTCGGGGCTCAACCGCTATCCGCCCGTCATGCGCTGGGACGACTGGGAAGAGTACGACGCCAAGGCCTGGCCCAAGCGGGTCCCGCGCCGCTATTCGCTCATTCCCACCATCTGCTTCAACTGCGAGGCCGCCTGCGGCCTCCTGGCCTATGTGGACAAGCAGACGCTCAAGATCCAGAAGTTCGAGGGCAACCCCGAGCATCCCGGCAGCCGCGGGCGCAATTGCGCCAAGGGACCCGCCACCCTCAACCAAGTGCAGGATCCGGAGCGCATCCTGTATCCCCTCAGGCGTGCCGGGAGGCGCGGTGAAGGACAGTGGGAGCGCGTGACCTGGAGCGAGGTCCTGGACGACATCGGCGGGCGCATCCGCAAGGCACTCGTCGAGGGCAGGCAGAAGGAAATCATGTACCACCTGGGCCGGCCCGGGCACGAGCTCGTCTATCTCCAGCGCGTCTTCCATGCCTGGGGCATCGACGGCCACAACAGCCATACCAACGTCTGCTCGGCCTCCGCGCGGGCCGGCTATGCCTTCTGGCACGGCTTCGACCGGCCCTCGCCTGATCATGGCAACGCGCGCTTCATCCTGCTGCTGTCTTCCCACCTCGAGGCGGGGCACTACTTCAACCCGCATGCGCAGCGGATCATCGAAGGCAAGATGGCCGGGGCCAAGGTGTGCGTGGTCGACACGCGGCTGAGCAATACGGCCTCCATGGCCGACTACTGGCTCTCGCCGTGGCCGGGCACGGAAGCCGCGCTCCTCCTGGCCTTCGTCCACGTCCTGCTCCGCGACGGCACCTGGGACCGCGAGTTCGTCCGCCGCTGGGTCAACTGGGAGGAGTACCTGATCCAGGAGCGCCCCGGCGCGCCCGTGGACTTCAAGGAGTTCGAGGGGGCGCTGGAGGAGATCTACGCAGCCTACACGCCGCAGTTCGCCGAGACGGAGACCGGCGTGCCCGCCGGCCGCATCGAGGAGGTGGCGCGCGAGATCGGCCGCTGCGGCGGGGCGCTCTCGAGCCATGTCTGGCGCAACGCCTCGGCGGGCAACCTCTTCGGCTGGGAAGTCGCGCGCGCCCTCGAGCTGGTGGTCGTCCTCATGGGGGCCGTCGCCTCGCCGGGCGGCACGGCACCGAGCGCCTGGAACAAGGCCGTGCCCGCTCCGCCCATGATGCCGCCCCCCGCCAAGGTGTGGAGCGAGCTCCTCATGCCGCGCGAGTACCCGCTGGCCTTCTTCGAGATGAGCTTTCTCCTGCCGCACTTCCTCAAGGAAGGCCGGGGCAAGCTCGCCATGTACTTCACGCGCGTGTACAACCCCGTGTGGACCAACCCCGACGGCATGTCGTGGATCGAGATGCTGACGGATGAGTCCCGGGTCGAGCGCCACGCCTGTCTCAGTCCCATCTGGAGCGAGACGGCATGGTTCGCCGATTACGTCTTGCCCATGGGGCATGCCTCGGAGCGGCACGACCTCATGAGCCAGGAGACGCACGCGGCGCGCTGGATCGGGTTCCGCCAGCCCGTGCTCCGCGTGGCCCTCGAGCGCCAGGGCAAGGTCTTCGACTCGACGTGGGAGGCGCACGAGGCGGCGGGGCTGGGGCAGGTGTGGGAGGAAGACGAGTTCTGGATCGAGCTCTCCTGGCGTATCGATCCCGACGGGACCCTCGGCATCCGCAAGTATTTCGAGTCGCCGTACCGACCGGGGGAGAAGCTGCGCGTCAACGAGCTCTATCAGTGGATCTTCGAGCACAGCGTGCCCGGTCTGCCCGAGGCCGCGGCGGAGCAGGGGCTGACGCCGCTGGCGTACATGCGGAAGTACGGCGCGTTCCTGATCGCCGATCACGTCTATCGCACACACGAGACGCTGCTGTCGGAGGCGGAGCGTGAGGGAGCGGCGGTGGACCCGGTGACGCGGGTGGCCGCGAAGAGCGGCGCGGGCATCGGCGTGCTGGTCGACGGCCAGCTCCGGGCCGGCTTCCCGACGCCCTCGCGCAAGCTCGAGTTCTATTCTCCGACCCTCAAGGACTGGAAGTGGCCCGAGCACGCCGTGCCCACCTATGCGCGGAGCCACGTCCACTGGTCCCAGATCGACCGGACGCGCGGCGAAATGCTGCTCCTGCCGACCTTCAGGCTGCCCACCCTCATCCACTCGCGCTCGGGCAATGCCAAGTGGCTCTACGAAATCTCGCACAACAATCCCCTCTGGCTTCACCCGGAGGACGCGGGGCGATTCGGCGTCGGCACGGGCGATCTCCTCAAGGTCGAGACGGAGATCGGCTTCTTCGTGGACAAGGTCTGGGTGACCGAGTCCATCCGCCCGGGGATCGTCGCCTGCTCGCATCACCTCGGCCGATGGCGGCTTCGCGAGGAGATGGGCGGCGAGCGCTGGTCGACGGCCCTGGTCGACCTCCAGGCGCAGGCGCCGGGGCAGTGGAGGATGCGCCATGTCCACGGAGTCCGGCCCTTCGAGAGCGCGGATCCGGACTCCTCGCGCGTGTGGTGGGAGGATCCCGGCGTCCACCAGAACCTGACCTTTCCCGTCCACCCCGACCCGGTGAGCGGGCAGCACTGCTGGCATCAAAAGGTGCGCGTGGGCCGGCCGGCCGCTGACGATCGCTACGGCGATGTCTTCGTGGACACCAATCGGGCGCATGAGGTCTACCGGCAGTGGCTGGCCATGACGCGTCCCGCCCCGGGACCCGGCGGCCTCCGCCGGCCCCTGTGGCTGCCGCGCGCGTTCAAGCCCGATGCCGCAACATATCGGCTGGAGCCGTGACGCTTTGACTTGGCGCGCCGGCGCGGCATGATTAGGCCATGACCGATCGCCGATTGACCCGGAGGGAGTTGCTGGCGACCGCGGCCGCGGCGGGCATGGCATGCGCCTGGATGCGGCATGAGGCGGACGCCCAGGGCTTCCTCGCCAACCTGGCTCCCGAGGAGTCGGTGGAGGCGACCATCAAGCGGCTTTTCGCCGGTCGGGCGCTCCGAGACGGCTCCGCCGTCATGACGCTCGAGGCTCCGCTCATCGCCGAGGACGGCGGCAATGTCCCGTTGGCCGTCGAGGTCAAGTCGCCGATGACGCCGCAGAGCTACGTCAAGGCCATCTATATCCTCTCGGACAAGAACCCCCGGCCCCTGAATGCCAAGCTCACTCTGACCCCGGCCTGCGGCCAGGCCTATGTCGCGACCAACATTCGTCTGGCCGACACGGGCGACGTGCGCGTCGTGGCCGAGATGCAGGACGGCGCGCTCTTGATGGTCAAGCGGAGTATCCGTGTCGTCGTGGCGGGGTGCGCGGCATGAGCGCGCTCGGCCAGGTCCGAATCAAGCTGCCCGCGGGCATCGCTCGCGGCTCCGTGGCCCGGGTGCGGGTCGTCTGCATTCATCCCAATGAGCGCGTGGAGCGCCAGGGCGGCAAGTCGGTGGACAAGAACTATCGATTCATTAATCGTGTGGTCGTGAACTACCTCGGACGCGACATCGCGGAGCTCGACACCTCCACCTCCATCGGCGAGAACCCGGCCTTTACCATCCCCTTCCGCGCCACCGAGCCGGGCGCGCTCAAGATCACCTTCCTTGACACGCATGGGTCGCGCTTCGAGGGCACGGCCGAGGTGAAGCTCGCGTGAGACCGCGCGGGCTCTGGGCCATGATGGCCCTGGCGGGGATGACCGTCAGCGTCGGCATTCCTCCGGTCCCGGCCCAGATCGACGATGAGGACGAGCGCCAGCGCGAGCAGGCTCGCGATCGAGACATTCAGCGAAAAGTTCCGCCCTGGCTCTATGACCTCTACCGGAAGGATCGCGACCGCGACAAGCCAAAGGAGAAGACCGAGCTCGACAAGCTGGTCGAGCAGGCCAGGGTCTTCCCCCTCATCGGCCGCGAGCCGCCACCCTTCTCGCTCCTTCGCCTCGACGGCCGCCGGGTCGCCCTCTCCGACTTCACCGGGCACGTGGTCGTGCTCTACTTCTGGACGACGGCCTCCTCCTATGGCGCCGACGAGCTCGCCTCACGGATGGAAAAAGTCCAGCGCGAGTGGCGCGACCGGAAGTTCACCGTCCTCGCCGTCAACGTCAAGGAGAAGAGAGAGGACGTCGCCCCCTGGGTGCAGAAGCGCCTGCTCTCGCCCGTGGTGCTCCTCGACAGTGACGGCGGCGTCAGCCAGGACTATCGCGTTCGCGCCATTCCCACGGCGTACGTGATAGGCCGCGACATGAGACTGGTCGGCCGCGTGTCGGGGACTCGCGCCTGGGACGAAGGGCCGGAAAAGGCCCTGCTGGACTACCTCGTCAAAGCGCCGGCCAGCTAGTCGCCTGGCCAAGTGATTCCCATGCCCTCGCGAGCAAGGATGTTCCGCTTCGAGCGCCGGCTTCGCCGGCGCCATTCTCAAATTGCTCGCCTCGGACGGCAGGGCTTCCTCATACGGCTCGCCTCGCACGCGGGGGCCCCAGCCCCCAGCCGTGCTGCGGCTCGTACTGCGCCCGCGACGTCCTGCGGCTCGCCCTGCGTCGGGGGGAGGTTTCGGAAGGGGGGCGGAGCCCCCCGCCGAGCTTGCTGACCATCGACCTCGTCGAGACTGACATCCTGATCCTCGGAGCCGGTGGCGCCGGACTCTGCGCCGCCCTCCACGCCGCCGACCATTCTCCGCATCTCTCCGTCACCGTGGTGGTCAAGGGACTTCTCGGCCGCGCGGGCTGCACGCGCATGGTCCAGGGCGGCTACAATGCCGTGCTCGCCGAGCCGGACACCCTCGAGGCCCACTTCCTCGACACCCTCGCGGGGGGCGGCTGGATCAATGACCAGGAGCTGGTGTGGACACTGGTGACGGAAGCCCCGGGACGCGTGCGCGAGCTCGAGAATCGCTATGGCTGCTTCTTCGACCGGCGCCCCGACGGCCGCATCCATCAGAAGCCCTTCGCCGGCCAGTCGCACGACCGCACCATCCACAAGGGCGATCTGACGGGCATCGAGATCATGAACCGGCTCACGGAGCAGGTGTGGACGCGCCGGTCCATTCGAGCCCTCGAGGAGCACCGGGCGGTGGAGCTCCTCCGGGACGGCGCCGGCCGCGTGGGCGGGGCGCTCCTCCTCGATATCCGGCGGGGGAGCTTTCTCGCCGTGCGCGCCCGGGCCACGCTCCTCGCCATGGGCGGCGGGCCCACCATGTACCGGGTCATCGCGTGTTCCGCCGACAAGGCGGCCGACGGCATCGCGCTGGCCCTCAAGGCCGGCCTGCCCCTCCGGGACATGGAGATGGTGCAGTTCCACCCCACGGGGCTGGTGATGCCCAACTCGCTCATGACGGGCGCTCTGCTCGAAGAGGGTCTGCGCGGAGCGGGTGGGCGCCTGCTCAATGGAAAGGGCGAGCGCTTCATGGGCCGCTACGACGCCACGCGAATGGAGCGCTCGACGCGGGATCGGGTGGCGCGCGCATGTTTCACGGAGGTGCAGGAGGGACGGGGTAGTCCCAATGGCGGCGTGTGGATCGACGTCTCGCACCTCGGCGCCAAGACGGTGGAGGCCAACTTCCGCGGGATGGTCCGGCGCTGTCGTGATTTCGGCCGGGATCTCGCCCGCGAGCCGGTCGAAGTCGGGCCGACCGCCCACTTCATGATGGGCGGGGTGGTGATCGATACGTCTTGCCGCACGAGCGTCGAGGGACTCTTCGCGGCCGGCGAGGATGCGGGCGGCATCCACGGCGCCAACCGCCTCGGCGGCAATGGCGTGGCCGACTCCACCGTCTTCGGGGGCCTGGCGGGCGAGGTCATGGCCGACTGGGTGGTGGGCCGCGCGCTGCCGCGCTTCTCGATGGAAGGGCTCGAGGCGGTTGCCGGGCGTCTGGCCGCCCCCCTCGATCGCGGAGAAGGGGAGAGCCTCTACAGGCTGCAGCAGCGGCTGCGCGACGTGATGTGGGAGCAAGTGGGGCTGATCCGCTCGGCCCCCGGGCTCAAGTCGGCCCTCAAGGAGATCGAGGAGATCGGCCAGCGCGCGGCGGGCGTGCCCGTGCCGGGCGGCCCCACGTACAACCTGGCCTGGCAGGACTGGCTCAACCTCCAGAGCCAGTCCGCCGCGGCCTGGCTCATCGCGCGGAGCGCGCTCGAGCGGAACGAGAGCCGAGGCTCACACTTCCGCTCCGACTATCCTGAGACCGGCTCCGAGCTCTACAGCGTCTCCGTGGGCGCCGACGACAGCTCGGGGCTGCGCGTGTGGACGGAGCCGGTGAAGCTCACGCGTCTCTCGCCCACCGGCACGCGCCAGCCCACGGGCGTGGACGTGGGCGATTGATGCGCCCGCGGCTCTCCCTGGCGCCCTGAGAGCATGCGCGACCGACGAGTGCTCAAGCGGCGGCTCGGCTCGGCCGAGGCCTGGCGGGACACCAAGGCCGGCATGTGGGCCTGGCTCATCCAGCGCCTGGCCGCCCTCGGGCTCCTGGCCGTGATCGCGCTCCATCTGCACAATCCCTTCGCGCGGCCCGTGCAGGCCGCCGTGCTCGCCCTGGTTCTCCTGCATGGGCTGCTGGGCATCCGCGCCATCCTCCTCGACTTCGGCCTGCCCGCCCGCGTGCATCGCGCCCTGTTCCTCCTCGCGCTCGTCGTCGCCCTGGCGGGATTCGTCGCGTTCTGGAGATGGCGATGGTACTGAAGGTCTTCCGCTGGTCGCCGGGCTCACGCGAGCGCTTGCAGAAGTACTGGGTGAAGGCACGCCAGGGCATGACCGTGCTCGATGCCCTCGTCGAGGTCCAGCGCGGCACGGATCCCACGCTGGCCTTCCGCTACGCCTGCCGGGTGGGCATGTGCGGCTCCTGCGGCATGGTCATCAATGGACGGGAGCGGTGGGCCTGCCGCACCTTGCTGTCCAAGCTCGAGCGCGGCGCCGTGACGGTGCGGCCGCTCTACCACTTCCCGCTCATTCGGGACCTCGTGGTGGAGATGGAGCCGATCAAGCGGAAAATGCTCGAGAGCAAGGCCGTGTTCGTGCCGCGGCGGCCCGCCGAAGACGAGGCGGGATTCGCCGCCGTGGGTGGCCGCTCGCGCGAGCGCCGCGCTGTGGATGCCGCCATCGAGTGCATCGGGTGCGGCATGTGCGTCTCGGCCTGCACCATGGTCGCCCATGATCCTCGCTTTCCCGGTCCCGCCGCCCTCAATCGGGTCTTCACGCTGCAGCGGGACAGCCGGGACGGGGCGCATGCCGAGCGCGGCGAGGCGCTCCTCGCCGAGGATGTCCTCACGCGCTGCCACACCCAGGCCAATTGCACGGCCGTCTGTCCCATGCAGCTCTCGCCCACCGACTCCATCCTCGCCCTCCGGCGCCGCGCCGTTCTGCGGCTGATAGGCATCAGCCCGCGCTGAACGTTGCCGACAGGGGTACTGGGCCAATTTGCTTCGCCAGATCAATCGAGCCCTCGCCTCATGGCAGGGCCATTCGGCTCGAAGAGCCACGTTCTCGGTCGCCAGCGACGCTCAACGTACATACAGGTACGCCTCGCATCGCTGGCTCCCTCGGGCGTGGCGGTTCGAGCTGAGGGGCGCAGCCCCGAGGCGAGGGCTGAGTAGAATTGGCTCGCAACTTGACCCAGTACCGGGGCGCTTCCTTGACCTCGGGGGAGCGTCATGTTAGCGTTTTGATTAGATTTCACCTGTCGCCTCCTGCCTCGCTTGGTAGGAGGCGATACGTCTGTGTGCGCTCGGTATTTCTGTTGCTCGGTCGGATACGTGGTCATCGAGGAGGGCCCGCCATGGCGGTAGACCAGATCAAGCGGCTCTACGAATCCATGCCTGCCAAGCTGGACCGGGCCCGTAAGCGCTTCGGTCGGGCCCTGACCCTCAGCGAGAAGATCCTCGTCGCCCACGCCGACGATTTCGACAAGCAGGAGTGGAGTCGGGGCAAGGCCCAGCTCCGCCTGCGCGTGGACCGCGTGTCCCTCCAGGACGCCACGGGCCAGATGGCCCTGCTCCAGTTCATTCAAGCGGGCAAGAAGCAGGCGGCGGTGCCGAGCACCGTGCATTGCGACCACCTGATCCGCGCGCAGAGCGGCGCCTCGGAAGACACGAAGCGCGCCATCACCGAGAACAACGAGGTCTACGACTTCCTCCACTCCGCCGCGCGCAAGTACGGCATCGGCTTCTGGAAGCCCGGGGCCGGCATCATCCACCAGGTGGTCCTCGAGAACTATGCCTTCCCGGGTGGCCTCATGATCGGCGCGGACTCGCATACGCCAAATTGCGGCGGCCTCGGCATGGTCGCCATCGGAGTGGGTGGCGCCGACTGCGGCGAGGCCATGGCGGGGCTGGCGTGGGAAGTGCTGGATCCGGGCCTCATCGGCGTGCGTCTCACCGGCAAGCTCGCGGGGTGGACCTCGGCCAAGGACGTGATCACGCATCTCCTGGGGGTCCTGACCGTCAAGGGCGGCACCAACAAGATCGTCGAGTACTTCGGGCCGGGCGCGTCCTCGATCAGCGCCACCGGCAAGGGCACCATCTGCAACATGGGGGCGGAGTTGGGCGCCACCACCTCGCTCTTCCCCTTCGACGAGCGGATGTCGAGCTATCTCGCGGCCACCGACCGCGCCGACATCGCCAAGCTGGCCGAGCAGTATCGCGAGCATCTCGTCTCCGACCCCGAGGTGCTGGCGGATCCCCGGAAGTACTACGACGAGATCGTGGAGATCGATCTCTCCGAGCTCGAGCCCACCATCGTGGGCCCTCACTCGCCGGACCGCGCGCGGCCCATCTCCAAGCTCGCCGCCGAGGTCAAGAAGGAAGGCTGGCCCGCCCAGATCAAGGCCGGGCTCATCGGCTCGTGCACGAACTCCTCCTACGAGGACATGAAGCGCTCCGCCCACATCGCCATGCAGGCCCTCAAGGCGGGGCTCAAGGCCAAGACCCCCTTCCTGGTCACCCCGGGCTCGGAGCGCATCTACCAGACCATCAAGCGTGACGGCATCATGGAGACCTTCGAGAAGATCGGCGGCACCGTGCTCGCCAATGCCTGCGGGCCGTGCATCGGCCAGTGGAAGCGCTCGGACGTGGGCAAGGATGAGAGCAACACCATCGTCTCCTCGTTCAACCGCAATTTCCCCGGGCGCAATGACGGCAGCGCGGCGACCCTGTCGTTCCTGACGAGCCCCGAGATCGTCACCGCCCTCGTCTTCGGCGGCACCCTCGAGTTCGACCCCGTGCACGGGACGATTCCGGGCCCCGACGGCAAGGCGTTCCGGTTCACCCCGCCGGAGAGCGAGGAGCTTCCCGCCAAGGGCTTTGCCAAGGGCGAGGAGGGCTACGAGGCGCCCGCCGCCGACGGCGATGCCGTGCAGGTGAAGATCGATCCCAACAGCCAGAGGCTCCAGCTCCTGCAGCCCTTCCCGCGCTGGGACGGCAAGGATTTCCTCGAGCTGCCCATTCTCGTGAAGACCAAGGGCAAGACGACCACCGACCACATCTCGCCGGCCGGGGCCTGGCTCCTCGTCCGCGGCCATCTGGACAAGATCAGCGACAACATGTTCCTGGGCGCCGTCAATGCCTTCACCGGCGAGGCGGGCAAGGGCGTCAACCCGCTCACGGGCGAGGCGGGCCAGAACTTCTCCAAGATGGCCCGCGAGCTCAAGGCCAAGGGCCAGGGCTGGATCGTGATCGGCGACGAGAACTACGGCGAAGGCTCGAGCCGCGAGCACGCCGCCATGTCGCCGCGCTACCTGGGGTGCAAGGTGGTCATCGTGCGGAGCTTCGCGCGCATTCACGAGACCAACCTCAAGAAGCAGGGCATTCTCCCTCTGACCTTCTCGAAGGCCTCCGACTACGATCTCTTCGAGCAATCGGACCGCGTCAGCGTCAAGGGGCTCGCGCAGCTCACCCCGGGCAAGCCCGTCGACGTCGTCATCCACAAGCCCGGCGGCAAGACCGTCACCATCCAGTGCCGGCACACCCTCACCGACGAGCAGATCGGGTGGTTCAAGGCGGGATCCGCCCTGAACGCCTTGACATAGCATCGCGCAAGGAGAAGCCCATGGCGTCGCACGTCAAGATCCCGGCAGGCGAGAAGGTCACGCTCAGCCACGGCAAGCTCCAGGTTCCGGACCGCCCCATCATCGCCTTCATCGAGGGCGACGGCACGGGCCCGGACATCTGGGCGGCCTCGGTCCGGGTGCTGGACGCCGCCGTCGAGCAATCCTATCGCGGCAAGAAGAAGATCGCGTGGGCGGAGGTCTATGCCGGCGAAAAAGCGCACACCGTGTATGGCAAGGACTGCCCGCCCAACCTGCTTCCCGACGAGACGCTCGACGTCATCCGCGAGTACCTCATCGCCATCAAGGGCCCGCTGACCACACCGGTGGGCGAGGGCTTTCGCTCGCTCAACGTGACTCTGCGCCAGGTGCTCGACCTCTATGTCTGCCTCCGGCCCGTGCGCTACTTCAAGGGTGTGCCCTCGCCTGTCAAGCATCCCGAGAAGATCGACATGGTCATCTTCCGGGAGAACACCGAGGACATCTACGCGGGCATCGAGTGGGAGCAGGGGACGCCCGAGGCGAAGAAGGTCATCGAGTTCCTGCAGAAGGAGATGAAGGTCAAGCAGATCCGTTTCCCGCAGACCTCTTCCATCGGCGTCAAGCCGGTGTCCAAGGAGGGCTCCGAGCGCCTGGTCCGCGCGGCCATGCGTTACACCATCGAGAACGGGCGCCGCAACGTCACCCTCGTGCACAAGGGCAACATCCAGAAGTACACGGAAGGGATGTTCATGAAGTGGGGCTACGCCCTGGCCAAGCGGGAGTTCTCCGACAAGCTCGTGGGCTGGGACGATTGCGGGGGCAAGCCGCCTGCGGGCAAGATCCTCGTCAAGGACGCCATCACCGACGCCTTCCTGCAGCAGATCCTCACCCGCCCGGACGAGTTCGACGTCATCCCCTGCTGCAACCTCACGGGCGATCTCATCTCCGACGCGCTGGCCGCGCAGGTGGGCGGCATCGGCATCGCGCCCGGGGCCAACATCAACTACGAGAGCGGGCACGCCCTCTTCGAGGCGACCCACGGCACCGCCCCCAAGTACACGGGACAGGACAAGGTCAATCCCGGCTCGGTCATCCTCTCCGGCGAGATGATGCTGCGCCACATGGGCTGGACGGAGGCGGCGGAACGGATCATCACCGCCCTGGAGACGACCATCGGGCAGAAGGTGGTGACCTACGACTTCGCGCGGCTCATGGAGGGCGCGAAGGAAGTCAAGTGCTCGGAGTTCGGCACGGCCATCATCGAGAACATGAAAAAGCTGTGAAGGAGCGCCCATGCAAGTGGGAAGAGCGGAACCGCTGAGCGTCGTCAACCGCCGTCCAAAGATCACCGTGGTGGGCGCCGGCAACGTCGGCGCCTCCGTCGCCCAGTACGCGGTGGAGCGCGAGCTGGGCGACGTGGTGCTCGTGGACGTCGTGGAAGGCATCCCCCAGGGCAAGGCGCTCGACCTGGCCCAGGCGGGACCCGTGCACGGTTACGATGCCGTGCTCATCGGCGGGAACGGCTACGAGGAAACGGCGAACTCGGACATCGTCGTCATCACGGCCGGGCTGGCGCGCAAGCCCGGCATGACGCGAGACGATCTCCTCTTCAAAAATGCCGAGATCGTGAGCGGCGTCGTGGAGCAGGTGGTGACGCGCTCGCGGGAGGCCATCCTCGTTCTCGTCACCAACCCGCTCGACGCCATGGTGCAGCTGGCCTGGAAGAAGTCCGGGTTCCCGCACCGGCGGGTGGTCGGCATGGCAGGCATCCTCGATTCGGCCCGCTTCCGCACTTTTATCGCCCAGGAGCTTCAGGTGTCCGTGGAGAACGTCACCGCCTTCGTGCTGGGCGGCCACGGCGACTCGATGGTGCCCCTGCCGCGCTACTCGACGGTGGCGGGCGTTCCGATCACGGAACTGCTTTCACCCGAGAAGATCCAGGCGCTGGTGACGCGGACGGCCAATGGCGGGGCCGAGATCGTTGGCCTGCTCAAGAGCGGCAGCGCGTACTACGCCCCCGCCGCCTCCACCGTGGAGATGGTCGAGGCCATCTTGAAGGACAAGAAGAAGATCCTGCCCTGCGCGGCGTACCTCGATGGCCAGTACGGCGTGAAGGGTCTCTACGTCGGCGTTCCCGTCAAGCTCGGCCGGAGCGGAGTGGAGCAGATCATCGAGATCAAGCTCACCCGCGACGAGCAGGCCGCCTTCGACAAGTCCGCGGCCGCGGTGCGGGAGCTCGTGGACAAGCTCAAGCTGTAGAGGAGGAGAACATCATGGCAAAGGCCAAGGCCAAGGCACGAAAGAAGGCGAAGCGGCCGGCTCCCCCGCGGGCGAAGAAGGCGACAGTGGCCGTCCCGGGCGCCCCCGCCGGCTATCACACCCTCACCCCGGGATTCTGCGTCCGCGGCGCCCTCGAAGCGCTCGACTTCTACAAGAAGGCCTTCGGCGCCACCGAGCGCATGCGCATGATGAAGCCCGGCGGAACGACGCTCGCCCACGCGGAGCTGAAGATCGGGGATTCGCTCTTCATGCTGGGCGAGGAAGACCCCGCCATGGGCGCCAAGTCGGCGCAGACGATAGGTGGGAGTTCGGTCAACTTCTACATCTACGTCAAGGCGGTGGACGCCGCGGTCGAGAAGGCGCTGGCCGCGGGCGCCAAGGCGGTCATGCCCGTCACCGACATGTTCTGGGGCGATCGGATCGGTGGCGTGGAGGATCCGTACGGTCAGAAGTGGACGCTAGCCACCCACAAGGAGAACGTGGCGCCGCGCGAGATGCAAAAACGGGCGGAAGCCTTCTACGCGCAGGCGGCCGGCTCTCACTAGCTCAAGGTGACCATGCGCGAGATCCACACCTCCGCCATCGCGGACGCCGTCAAGAAGCTCTGCATCGAGGCCAACCACGGCCTCGAGCCCGACATGCTGCGCGCCTTCGATCGGGCGCTGGGCACCGAGCGCTCGCCCGCGGGCCGGCATGTCCTGCAGATCCTCAAGGAGAACGCCGAGCTCGCCTGGACGAAGAAGATCCCGTACTGCCAGGACACGGGCTTCGTGATCTGCTTCATCGAGCTCGGACAGGACGTTCACGTGACGGGGGGAAGCCTGTCCGACGCCATCAACGAGGGCGTGAGGCAGGGCTACACGGAGGGCTATCTCCGAGCATCGATCGTCCGTTCGCCCTTCGACCGCGTGAACACGGGAGACAACACGCCGGCCGTGATCCACATGGACGTGGTGCCGGGCGCCACCATGAAGATCATGATCATGGCCAAGGGCGGCGGCTGTGAGAACCGCTCGAAGTACAAGATGCTCACCCCCGCCGAGGGCGTGGAGGGCGTCAAGGAATGGATCCTCGAGTGCATCCGGACGGCGGGCCCCGACGCGTGCCCGCCCCTCATCGCCGGCGTCGGCGTGGGCGGCACCTTCGAGAAGGCGGCCCTGCTCTCGAAGCGGGCGCTCTTTCGTGAGCTCGGCACGCCCAACCCGGACGCGGCTATGGATGCGCTCGAGCAGGAAGTTCTCGGCCGCGCCAATCGGCTCGGCATCGGCCCCCAGGGCTACGGCGGGGACACCACGGCATTCGGCATCCACATCCTGACCTATCCCTGCCACATCACGAGCCTGCCCGTGGCCGTCACCATCGAGTGCCACGCCCACAGGCACAAAGAAGTAACTTTGTGATCACCACGGCGGCGGACGGGGTCAAGGAGGTCACGCCGCCCCTGAGCGACGTCGACGTGGAATCGCTCAAGGCGGGAGACCGCGTCCGCATCACGGGTGTGATCTTCACGGCCCGTGACGCCGCCCATGGCCGGCTGCTGCCGCTGATCGAGGCGGGAAGGCCGCTGCCCTTCGACGTGCGCGGGCAAATCATCTACTACACCGGCCCCTCGCCGGCGCGGCCCGGCGAGGTGGTCGGGTCGATCGGACCCACCACGGGCGGGCGCATGGACAAGTTCACGCCTGCCCTGCTGGAACTCGGCCTCAAGGGGACCATGGGGAAAGGCGCGCGCTCGCAACCGGTGAAAGACGCGTTCATGAAGTTCAAGGGCGTCTACTTCGGCGCGATCGGGGGCGCGGGCGCCGTGCTCTCCCGCTTCGTCAGGAAGGTCGACATCGTCGCGTACGAGGACCTCGGGACGGAGGCCATCCGGCGCATCGAGGTCGAGAGTTTTCCGGCCATCGTGATCAACGACTGCCATGGTGGCGACCTCTACCAGGAAGGAATGACGCAATATGCCCGGTAACGACGCGCATCAACACGACGTGCTGGTGATCGGCGGGGGCGGGGCCGGGCTCCGGGCGGCCATCGCCGCAGCGGAAGAGTCCGGGCGGCTCTCCATCGCCGTCCTCTCGAAGGTGTATCCGATGCGCAGTCACACCGTGTCCGCCGAGGGCGGAACGGCGGCGGTCATGCGCGAGAACGACAGCCTCGACACGCACGCGAAGGACACGATCTTCGGCAGCGATTTTCTGGCCGACCAGGACGTCGTGGAGGCCTTCGTGAAGGAAGCCCCGGGCGAGGTCATCCAGCTCGAGCACTGGGGCTGTCCGTGGAGCCGGGATCCCGACGGCCGCGTCAGCGTCCGCCCCTTCGGCGGCATGACGGTGAACCGGACCCTCTACGCCGCCGACAAGACCGGGTTTCACATGCTCCACGCGCTCTTCCAGACCTCGCTGAAGTACGATCAGATCGTCCGCTACGACGAGTGGTTCGCCACCTCGCTGCTCGTGGAGGACCGCCGGGTGTGCGGGGTGGCCGCGGTCAACGTGCAGGACGGCACGGTGGGCGCCATCACGGCCAAGGCGGTCATCCTCTGCACGGGCGGCGGCGGCCGCGTCTTTCCGTTCACCACCAATGCCGCCATCAAGACGGGCGACGGCATGGCCCTGGCCTACCGCGCCGGCGCCCCCCTCAAGGACATGGAGTTCGTGCAGTACCACCCCACGGGGCTGCCGGGCACCGGCATCCTCATCACCGAAGCGGCGCGGGGGGAGGGCGGACACCTCAAGAACAAGGACGGCTACCGCTACCTCCAGGACTACGGCCTCGGGCCGGCGACGGACAAGCCCGTGCACCGCAAGATGGAGCTGGGTCCTCGCGACATCCTCTCCCGCTGCCACATGCAGGAGTACCAGAAGGGACGGACGTTCGAGGGCCCCTACGGCCACTACGTCCACCTCGATCTCCGGCACCTCGGGGAGAAGCTGATCGACAAGAACCTGCCCTTCGTGCGGGAGCTGGCCAAGAACTATGTGGGGATCGATCCCGTGTACGAGCCGATTCCCGTGCGGCCGGTGGTGCACTACATGATGGGCGGCATCTCCACTGACATCAACGCCAAGACGCCGCTCGAGGGCTTGTACGCCGCCGGGGAGGCGGCCTGTGTCTCCATCAACGGCGCCAACCGCCTCGGCTCCAACTCGCTCACCGAGTTGCTCGTGTTCGG
>DASYTI010000198.1 GCA_036002485.1 Candidatus Methylomirabilota bacterium
CGGGTCGCGCGGGTCAGAGCTTGCCCAAAAGGTGCTGGGCGATGACCAGGCGCTGGATCTGGTTGGTGCCTTCGTAGATCTGCGTGATCTTGGCGTCCCGCATGTATCGCTCGACCGGGAACTCCCGGGTATAGCCGTAGCCGCCGAGCACCTGCACGGCGTCCGTGGTCACCTTCATGGCCGTGTCCGAGGCCAGGCACTTGGCGAAGGAGGCCTCCATGGCCGTCTGCGTCTCCCCACGATCGATGAGCCCGGCCGCGTGGTGCACGGTCAGGCGTGAGGCGTGCACGGCCATGGCCATGTCCGCCAGCATGAACTGGATGCCCTGGAAGGCCCCGATGGGCTGATCGAAGGCGCGACGCTCTCGGGCATAAGAGACGGCGGCATCCAGAGCGGCCTGGCCGATTCCCACGGCCTGGGCGCCGATGGTCGGGCGCGACTGCTGAAGGGTCCGCATGGCCACGGGGAACCCCTGCCCCTCCTCACCCAGTCGGTTGTCCACCGGCACCTCGCAGTCGGTGAAGTGCAGCGAGACGGTCGGGCTGCCGTGGATCCCGAGCTTCTTCTCCGTCTTGCCGACGCTGAACCCCTTCATGCCCGGCTCGACGAGGAGGGCGGTGACGCCCTTGGCGCGCTTGGCCCTGTCCGTGGTCACGAACACCGTGATGACACCGGCGTGAGAGCCGTTGGTCACCCACATCTTGGATCCGTTGACGATGTACCGGTCGCCCTTCCGGACGGCCGCGCAGGTCACGGCGGCGGCGTCGGAGCCCGAGCCGGACTCCGAGAGCGAGAAAGCAGCGGTGATCTCGCCCGCGGCGATGCGCGGGAGGTAGCGCCGCTTCTGCTCGTCGGTGCCGGCGAAGAGAATGGGATAGCCGCCGAGGTTCTGCACGAGGAAGACGGTGGAGGTCGACGCGCAGGCCCAGGCGACCTCCTCGGCGGCGAGACAGAAGGCCAGCGACCCCGCCGCGCTGCCGCCGTACTGCTCGGGGATGTGAAGCCCCATCAGGCCCTGCTTGGCGAGAGCGGAGAGCTGCTCCTGAGGGTACTCGCCCGTCTCGTCCACGTGAGCGGCCAGGGGCGCGATGCGCTCCCTCGCGATCTCGCGGGCCAGGTCGCGGATGGCGCGCTGCTCGTCGGTCAAGTAGAAGAGGTTTTTCATAGTGGGCGGCCGGGCCCGGAAAGGCTGGCTACCTATTTCTGCGCGTAGTCGTAGAAGCCCCGCCCGGACTTCCTGCCCAGGCGCCCGGCCATGACCATGCGCTTCAGGAGCGGCGGCGGGGCGTAGCGCGGCTCGCGGAATTCCTCGAACATGACTTCCGCCACGAACATGGCCGTGTCGAGCCCGACGAGGTCGAGCAGGGTGAACGGTCCCATCGGGTAGCCACAGCCGAGCTTCATGGCCTGGTCGATGTCCTCGAGGGTGGCGAGGCCCCCCTCATAGACGCGGACGGCGTCGAGAAGATAGGGCACGAGCAGGCGGTTGACGATGAAGGCCGTGGAGTCCTTCGTCTTGACGGGCACCTTGCCCACGGCCTGCACCCACTCGTAGGCCGCGGTGACGGTGGCATCGTCGGTCAGGACGGACTGCACGACCTCCACCAGCTTCATCAGAGGGACGGGGTTGAAGAAGTGCAGTCCCAGCACCTGCCCGGGCCGCTTGGTCGCGGCGGCCATGGCCGTGATCGTGCACGACGAGGTATTCGAGGCGAGCAGGGCATGCGGCCGGCAGATGGCGTCCAGCTTGGCGAAGGTCTCGTTCTTGAGGGCCTGGTTCTCCGTGATCGCCTCGACGACGAGATCGCAGTCCTTGAGGTCCTCGAGCTGGATCGAGCCCTTGATCCGCCCGAGCGCCTCATCCTTGGCGCGCGCTTCCATCTTCGCCTTGGCCACCTGCGCCTCCAGGCTCTTGCGGATACCCGCGAGCCCTTTGTCGAGGAAACTCGCATTGGCCTCGACGACGATGGTAGGGAAGCCGGCCTGCGCCGAGACCTGCGCGATGCCGGAGCCCATGAGACCGCAGCCGATGACGCCAACTTGCTTGATGGCCATGCTTGAACAACCTCCCCGGGACGTGCTCCCTGGAACGTGAGGCGGAGAGCGAGGAGCGGCGGTACGGCTACCTGCGGCCGCGGCCGGGCAGCGGAACGGCCGCCAT
>DASYTI010000199.1 GCA_036002485.1 Candidatus Methylomirabilota bacterium
GCCTCCGCCCCGCGAGCCGTCCCCGCCGCAGGCGGGGCGGCGAGCGCACCCCCCGCTTCCGGGGGGATGGGGGGGCGGGCGGAGGCGCCCGAGCGAGGTGGCGCGCGAGGCGAGGAGGTATGAGCGTAGGACGGCACCCGGCCCACGCCCATCGGGTCAATCGTACGGACGCTAGACGCCGCCCGCTAAGAAGGGTCGGGGCGCTGCTGACGCAGGAACTGCTCGATCTCCGCCACGAGGTCCGCCGACGGCGGAAGCTCGTCGCTCGGCGAAGTGGGCTCGGCGGCCTCATCCTCGTCCGGCGGCTTCCGCTCGAGCTTGCGGACGTACTCGGCGATCTTCGCGTTCTGGCCGACCACCTCGTTGAGGTTCTGGTCGAATTGGCGGGAAGCCTCCACCAGGTCCGAGAGGTCCGCCTCGGCTCCGAGCAGCACCAGGACCCGCCGCACGAGGGCCATGGCCGCCTTGGGGTTCTCGACGCCCGAGACATAGTGAGGGACATTGGCCCAGAGGCTGGCCTGGGGGATGCCCTCCTCGCGACACATGATGTTGAGCACGCCGACGATCCCCGTCGGTCCCTCGTAGCGCGACGCGCGCAGGCCAAGACGCGCGGCGAGCTCCGGGTCATAGGCCCCCCCCACGAGCTTCACGGGGCGCGTATGCGCCACTTCGGCCAGGAGGGCACCCAGGGTCAGCACCAGCGATGCCCCCACCCGTCGCGCGAGATCGAGCACGGCGCCGCAGTACGTACGCCACCTGAGATGGGGCTCGATGGCTACACCAACAATGAGGTCCCGGTCCAGCGCTGACGGCGTGGCCAGGGAGAAGTCGGTGGACGGCCAGACGATCTCGCGCTCCTGCGAGGATTCGGACTTGAAACGGACGTAGGGCCGGGAGAGGCCGAAGTGGTAGAACTCTTCCGGGTCTATGCTCGCGAGCGGACGGGAAGGCCAGAGCTGGCCCAGGTAACGAGCGGCCGTGGTGGCCGATTCGGCCGCGTCATTCCAGCCGGAGAATGCGACGATGAGGACGGGCTGGCGGAGCCCGTCCGGCTCTTCGAAGAGGACCAAGGCATCGGTCGGAGGCATCGACTTTCGTCCTGCTCGCAGGATGCCCGACGCCGCGCATCCCTGCAAGGGCAAAAGCGTAGAACCCGATTTGAAGTTGACTCGCCGCGCCACCCGCCCGTATCATGGGCGGCGCTGGTGCGACTGGGCATCCCCCTCATACAGGAGGCTACGGATATGCGCTCCAAGATCACGTTGGCTGCGGCGCTTCTCGGGGTCGCTCTCCTGGCTGGCGCCTGCGCCTCGTCGGAGCAATGGGCGGAATGGCGGGGCCACACGACTCACTTCGCGTCGGGCGACCACGGGATGTTCTCGATGCGGAACAACCTCGAGGGCACCAACCCGAAGGTGACGCGCCTCGACATCGAGGCCTCGCGCACCGAGAACTGGTGGGGCAAGCAGATCAGCGTCGAGCCCGGTCAGATCATCCAGAACTAGTTCATGAACCGTCGGGCTATGGCCGCGGCCCTCGCCGCTCTTCTCGCGGCGGGCGCCGCGGCGCCCGTCCAGGCGGCACCGGCCGACTACCTTCTCCCGGTCGAAAAGCACACGACGGCAAAGGCCCGCGCCCTCGCCGTCAAGTACCGCCCCCAGCTCCTGCAATTCTCCGAGTACGTCTATCACTGCCTGCCCTATCTGGAGATCAAGAACGGCCTGGGCTTCAAGAGAAACGCCAAGGAGCCGGCGACGGATGACCGGTTCGCCGCGCTCTGGCTGTATATCGAGCAGGGTCAGGACAAGAGTTTTGCCGCCCTCTCGCCGGCGCGCCAGGCCTCCGCGGTCTTCTCGCGCTACGGGGTGCCCATGATCCGGCGCATGGCCGCCATGCAAGGCCTGGCCTCGGACCCGGACGTCTACGGGTTTTCGCTGGTGCTGGCCTGGGTGAAACCGGGCAGCGATCCCAAGCAGCCCACGCTCGAGACGCTCGCCGCCTTCATGGATCAGGCGACCACGCGGGCCTTTCTCGGCAATGCCTTGCCAGCCGGCGACTGGGTGGACAAGATGAAGATCTACTTCTACGACGGCGAGAAGGAGATGGGCCGCTTGCCGCTCGAGATCTGGGACGATAACTTCGTCGCCACCTACAAGATTCCAAATTACGAGGTCCAGAAAGGCATCACCTGCCCGTAGGCTGCTGAAAAGGGCCCATCTCAGGCTGCTGAAAAGGGCCCATCTGCTTCGTTGGCGCCCCGCCCTTCGAGTTGAGCGGCGGCCCCTGGCCGTCGTGAGACGAGAGCTGAGTTGATCCGCAGGTTCAACGTACAGAGAGTACGCCTCACCTGCGGCCTTCGGGCGCCGCCTCGCATCTGGGCCTTTTTGAACCGCCTACAGAATCTTGGTGAAGGGACCTATGGGGCTCGATGTTTGACAGGTCCCTGGGCCTCCGATAGCATGACGGCAAGGCTTTTCCATGAAACTCCCCGTGCGGCAGAAGACCCAGTTTTCGCTGGTCTATCTGCTCATCGCGGTGGTCGTCCTGTCCCTGGTCCAGAGCTGGCTGCTGGCTCCTCGGACAGTCGAGATCCCGATGAGCAAATTCCTGCAGCTCGTCCGCGAGGGCAAGGTCGAGAAGGTCTCGCTCACTGACCGCGAGATCCGCGGGACGCTCAAGCCCGGCGCCCTGCCCGCCCCGCAGCCCGGGCCGGGCGACAAGGTGCGCAGCCTGGTCGGGGTCGACCAGGCCCTCACCACCTTCACCACCACGCGCATCCCCGGCATCGACGACGGCTCGCTCGTCAAGGAGCTCGAGCAGCACAAGATAGAGTTCTCGGGACGCGTCGAGAGCACCTTCTGGCGAGACTTCCTCTTCGGCTGGATAGTCCCCCTCGGGCTCATGGTCGGCATCTGGCTCTTCCTGATGCGCCGGATGAGCGGAGGGCCGACCCAGGCCCTGTCCTTCGGGCGCTCCAAGGCCAAGATCTACGATCGCAAGGAGCTGAAGACGACCTTCGCGGACGTGGCCGGCGTGGACGAGGCCAAGGCCGAGCTCATAGAGATCGTGGACTTCCTCAAGAATCCCAAGAAGTACCAGCGGCTGGGTGGCCGCATCCCCAAGGGCGTGTTGCTCGTCGGCCCGCCCGGCACGGGCAAGACGCTTCTCGCCCGCGCCGTGGCCGGCGAGGCCGACGTCCCGTTCTTCTTCCTCTCCGGCTCGGAGTTCGTCGAGATGTTCGTGGGAGTGGGAGCCTCGCGGGTGCGCGACCTGTTCGAGCAGGCCAAGGAGAAAGCGCCCTGCATCGTCTTCATCGACGAGCTCGACGCCATCGGCAAGACACGCGCGGGGACCACGGGCTTCGTGGGCGGTCACGACGAGCGCGAGCAGACTCTCAACCAGCTCCTGGCCGAGATGGACGGCTTCGACTCCTCCAAGGGCGTCATCATCATGGCCGCGACCAACCGCCCCGAAGTGCTCGATCCCGCCCTGCTGCGCGCGGGCCGCTTCGACCGCCAGGTGGTGGTGGACAAGCCCGACGTCAAGGGACGCGAGGCCATCCTGCGGGTCCACGCGCGCAACGTCATCCTGGCCCCCAGCGCGGACCTTCGCGTGCTCGCTGCCCGCACCGCCGGCATGGCGGGCGCCGACCTGGCCAACCTGATGAACGAGGCCGCCCTGCTCGCGGCTCGCAAGGGCAAGGACGCCGTGGACATGGCCGACCTCGACGAGGCCGTCGATCGCGTGGTGGGCGGGCTCGAGCGCAAGAGCCGAGTGCTCTCCGAGAAGGAGCGCGATATCGTCGCCCACCACGAGATCGGCCATGCCCTCGTGGCCTCGTCCCTGCCCCAGGCCGACCCCGTGCACAAGGTGACGATCATCCCGCGCGGGGTGGGCGCCCTCGGCGCCACGTATCAGCTGCCCCTGGAGGACCGCTACCTGCTCACGCGCAGCGAGCTCGAGGACCGCATCGCGGTCCTCCTGGGGGGGCGGGCGGCCGAAGAGGTCGTGTACGGCGAGATCTCCACGGGCGCCCACAATGACCTCGACCGCGCCACGGAGATGGCGCGCCTCATGGTCATGCAGTACGGTATGTCCGAGCACCTCGGCCCCATGACCTTCGGAGGGGGGCGACAGGCCCTCTTCCTCAAAGGCGCGGGCATTACCGCGGAGCGGGAGTACAGCGAAGACACCGCGCGCGCCATCGACGGGGAGACGCGCGCCATCATCGACCGGATCTATGACCGTGTGCGCGGATTGATCACGGACCGCAAGGTCGTGCTCCTGGCCGCGGCCGCGGAGTTGAAAGCGAAAGAGACACTCGAAGGCGACCGCCTGCGGCACCTGCTGGCCGGCGAGCCCGTGGAGGAGAAGCGATGATCGTGGTCAGGCGTGGGACGCTCGTCGTCATGCTCGTGATTGCCGCCGCCCTCGGCGTGGGCCTGGGCTCGTGGGGCGCGAGCGCGGTTGATCTGGCCAGGCCGCCCGCTCACGAGGCCACCCCCGCGCGCGACACGCCGCCGCCCCCGTCCGTGACGGGTCCCGTGGTGCCGGCCGCTCTGCCCGTGCCCTCGGGCAGCTTTTCCAGAATCGCCGAGGCGGTCAGTCCGGCCGTGGTCAATATCAATACGCTCACCCGCGGCACGGGCGGCCGTACCCCGATAGAGGAATTCTTCGGCGACGAGTTCTTCCGCCGATTCTTCGGCGACGCCCCGGAGCGCCAGCAGCAGCAGCGGAGCCTCGGCTCCGGCGTCATCGTGGACTCCTCGGGTATCTGCCTCACCAACGCTCATGTCGTCGAACGGGCCACCGAGATCGAGGTGGTCACGGCGGAGGGCAAGAAGCACAAGGCCAAGATCGTGGGGCTCGACAAGCGGACAGACCTGGCCGTGCTCCGGCTCCAGGGAGGCGGTCCCTACCCCGCGGCCGTGCTCGGCGATTCGGACAAGATCAAGGTCGGCGACTGGGTGCTCGCCATCGGCTCCCCCTTCGGCCTCCAGCAGACGGTGACGGCCGGCATCATCAGCGCCAAGGGCCGCTCGATCGAGCCAGGCAATCCCTTCAGCGACTTCATCCAGACCGACGCGGCCATCAACCCGGGCAATTCCGGCGGTCCGCTCGTCAACATGTCGGGCGAGGTCATCGGCATCAACAGCGCCATCCTGTCCCGCTCGGGCGGCAATGTGGGCATCGGTTTCTCCATCCCGTCCAATATGGCCAAGCGCATCTACACCGAGCTCGCCGCCAAGGGCAAGATCACGCGCGGCTGGCTCGGCGTCTCCATCCAGCCCCTCACGCCCGAGCTGGCGAAGAGCTTCGGGCTCAAGGAGGCCAAGGGCGTGCTGGTCGCCGACGTCATCAAGGACAGCCCGGCCGACAAGGCGGGTCTGACCTCCGGCGATATCCTGACCGAATTCGACGGCAAGAAGGTGGACGCCCCCCAGGATCTCCAGAAGATCGTGGCGGTGACCACCCCCGGCAAGGGGGTGCCCGTCAAGGTCTGGCGCGACAAGAGCGAGAAGTCCCTCGAGATCAAGATCGGCGAGACGCCGGATGAAACCGCCCAGGCCTCCGAGCAGGGCGGCAAGGGCAAGAGCCTCTTGGGGCTGGATGCCCGGCCCCTGACTCCCGAGATCGCCCGCCAGCTCAATCTGCGCACGACCGAAGGCGTGGTGGTGGCGCGGGTGGACGAGGATAGCCCGGCCGCCGAGGCGGGACTGCAGCGCGGCGATGTCATCCGCGAGGTCAACCGCCAGCGCATCCGGTCGTTGCAAGACTTCGAGCGGGCAACGCAGGGACTGAAGGGGGGCGACCGGGTGACCGTGCTCCTCCAGCGCGGGCCGCAGTCGCTCTACGTCGCGTTCTCCATCGCCAAGGGATGACCAGCTAGGCGGTGGGCCTCGGGCGTCCGCGCGCTCTTGCGTAGTTTGCGCAGCGGCAGCGCGCCGATCTCCGCACGTTCGGATGCGTCTGCTACACTTCTAGAGGACAGGGGGCGCTGACCGAGGGCCCCCTTCGCGTTCAAGACCATGGAATACAAGGACTACTACAAGATTCTCGGGGTCGGGAAGACCGCCGACGAGAAGGCCATCAAGACGGCCTATCGGCGGCTCGCGCGCAAGTACCATCCCGACGTGGCCAAGGGTAAGGACTCGGCGAGCCGCTTCCAGGAGGTGTCCGAGGCCTACGAGGTGCTGGGCGACCCGGAGAAGCGGAAGCGCTACGACACACTCGGCCCCGACTGGCAGCGCTTCGCCCAGGCGGGCGCGGGGGCCCGGTCGCCGCACGAAGGCGCTCCCTTCGGACAGGGCGAGGTCCATTTCGGAAGCGGCGGCGCCGGCGGGGGATTCTCCGACTTCTTCCGCACGATATTCGGCGATGTGGGCAGCGGCGGATTCCGACGGGGGGGTCGCATCACCGAGGTGGACTTCGAGGACCTCGGCAACCTCAATTTCGGGCGGGACTTTGGCGGCGGCGCCGATCGCGGCGGCGACGCCGAGGCGGGCATCGAGCTTTCCCTCGACGAAGCTTTCCGCGGCACGCGCAGAACGATCTCGCTCGAGCTTGACGAGCCCTGCGCGACGTGCGGGGGCGCCGGCCATGTCAATCGCAAGCCCTGCTCCCAGTGCCACGGCACGGGATGGGCAAGAGGGCGGCGCAACCTCGAAGTCAAAGTCCCGGCGGGCGTGACCACGGGCTCGCGCGTACGCGTGGCCGGCGAGGGACCAGGCGGGGCCGCGGGCGGTGGACGCGGCGACCTCTATCTGAACGTCACCGTAAGGTCCGATCCGCGCTTCGAGCGGAAGGGCGATGATCTGCACGTGGCCGTCGAGGTGCCCGCTCACGATGCTGCTCTCGGCACCGAGCTGTCCGTCCCCACCCTCAAGGGACAGGTGTCGATGAAGATTCCGCCCGAGACCTCGAGCGGCCGGACGTTCCGGCTGCCCGGCTATGGCATGCCGCACCTCAAGGGCGGCGGGGCGGGCGATCAGTTCGTGCGGGTGGAGGTGACCATCCCCGCGGGGCTGTCCCCGCGGGAGCGCGAGCTCTATCAGGAGCTCAAGAATCTACGGACCGAGGGGACGAGATGAAGTTCGACAAGTTCACCGTGAAGGCGCAGGAGGCCGTCCAGGCGGCGCAATCGCTGGCGGACCAGGGCAACCATCAGGCCATCGTGCCGGAGCATCTGCTCCTGGCCCTCCTCCAGCAGCAGGAAGGCGTGGTCGGCCCGCTCCTGGCCAAGCTGGGCGCGCGGGGCGAGACCATTGCCCGCGAAGTCCAGGCGGAGCTCGACAAGCTGCCGCGCGTCCAGGGGGGCGGCGGACGGCAGTACGCCTCGGAGCGTCTCGAGGCCGCGTTCAACCGGGCCTGGGACGAGGCCCAGCGCCTGAAGGACGAATACTGCTCGACCGAGCATCTGCTCATCGGCATCTCCCAGGACAAGTCGGGCGCGGCGGCGCGCATCCTCGCCAAGGCCGGCGTCACCCCCGAGGCGATCTACAAGGCCCTCGTCGAGGTGCGCGGCTCCCAGCGCGTCACCGACGCCAATCCCGAGGAGAAGTATCAGGCGCTCCAGCGCTATGCCAAGGACCTGACGGAGCTCGCGCGGAAGGGCAAGCTCGACCCCGTCATCGGGCGCGACGAGGAGATTCGTCGCGTGATCCAGGTGCTCTCGCGGCGCACCAAGAACAACCCCGTCCTCATCGGGGAGCCCGGCGTGGGCAAGACCGCCATCGTCGAGGGTCTGGCCCAGCGCATCGTGGCGGGCGACGTGCCCGAGGGGCTCAAGGGCAAGCGACTGCTCGCCCTCGACATCGGGGCCATGGTGGCGGGCTCCAAGTACCGCGGGGAGTTCGAGGACCGCCTCAAGGCCGTGCTGCGCGAGATCACGGAGAGCGAAGGCGAGATCATCTGCTTCATCGACGAGCTCCACACCCTGGTGGGCGCGGGCGCCGCGGAGGGCGCGGTGGACGCAGCCAACATGCTCAAGCCAGCCCTGGCCCGCGGCGAGCTCCGCTGCGTGGGCGCGACCACTCTCGACGAGTACCGCAAGCACGTCGAGAAGGACCCCGCCCTCGAGCGCCGCTTCCAGCCCGTCATGGTCAAGGAGCCCTCGGTCGAGGACACCATCGCGATTCTGCGCGGCCTCAAGGAGAAGTACGAGGTCCACCACAAGGTCAAGATCAAGGACTCGGCCCTCGTGGCCGCGGCCGTGCTCTCCCACCGGTACATCGCGGATCGCTTCCTCCCCGACAAGGCCATTGACCTGATCGATGAGGCCGCCTCGAGGCTCCGGATCGAGATCGACTCCCTGCCGCACGAGATCGACGAGATCGAGCGGCGCATCATGCAGCTCGGCATCGAGCGGGTGTCCGTGGCGCGCGAGTCGGACGCCGTCTCCAGGGATCGTCTGGCCCGGCTCGAGGCCGAGCTGGCCGAGCTCAAGGAGAAGTCCGCTGCGCTCAAGTCGCACTGGCAGGCGGAGAAGGCCGCCATCACGGCCATGGGCAAGATCAAGGAGGAGACGGAGGCGGCCCGCATGGCCATCGAGGAGGCCAAGCGGCGCGGCGACCTCGAGAAGGCCTCGCGCCTGCAGTACGGCACCCTGGCCGAGCTGGACGCCCGGCTCAAGGCCGAGAACGAGCGCCTGGCCGAGCTCCAGAAAGATCAACGGATGCTCAAGGAAGAGGTGGACGAGGAGGACGTGGCCGAGACGGTGGCCAAGTGGACAGGCATTCCCGTGACGCGGCTCCTCGAGGCCGAGGTCCAGAAGCTCGTTCAGATGGAGGAGCGCCTGGGTCGCCGGGTGGTGGGTCAGAGCGAAGCCATCGTGGCCGTGGCCAATGCCGTGCGCCGCGCGCGCTCCGGTCTCTCCGACCCCAATCGACCCATCGGCTCCTTCCTGTTCCTGGGACCGACGGGCGTGGGCAAGACCGAGCTGGCCCGAGCCCTCGCGGAGTTCCTCTTCGACGACGAGCGCGCCATGATCCGCATCGACATGTCCGAGTACATGGAGAAGCACGCGGTGGCGCGGCTCATCGGCGCGCCGCCCGGCTATGTCGGCTACGACGAGGGCGGCCAGCTGACCGAGGCCGTGAGGCGGCGCCCGTACTCCGTGATCCTCTTCGACGAGATCGAGAAGGCGCATGGCGACGTCTTCAACGTGCTGCTCCAGCTCCTCGACGACGGACGGCTCACGGACGGCCACGGCCGGACAGTGGACTTCCGGAACACCGTGGTCATCATGACCTCGAACCTGGGCAGCCATCTCTTCCGCGAGGAGGAGGAGCCCAAGCGCGTGCGCGCCCAGATCATGGAGACGCTGCGCCAGTCGCTGCGGCCGGAGTTCCTCAACCGCATCGACGAGGTGGTGGTCTTCAAGGCCCTCGGTCGCGAGGAGATCAGCCGCATCGTCAAGATCCAGACGGCCTTCCTCATGAAGCGTCTGGCCGACAAGCGCATCACGCTCACGCTGACTCCGGCCGCCGAGGAGCTGCTCGCGCGCGAGGGCTACGATCCTGTGTACGGCGCCCGGCCCCTCAAGCGGACCATCCAGCGCCTGATCCAGGATCCCCTCGCCCTCAAGATCCTGAGCGGCGAGTTCGCGGACGGCGATGCCGTGGTAGCCGACGCCGCGGGCGGCGAGATCGTCTTCCGCAAGCAGGTCGACGCCAAGCCCGCGTGACGGGCGCTCGTCTTCGCCGCCCTTCGGCCCCCGGCGAGGTTCCTCGCCGGGGGCTCCTCGCGCTCGCACGATGAATCTCTCGGGGCCCGCGCGACGTCTCAAGCGGAAAGTTGCCGGAGGGATCTCGTGACCGACTCGCGGAAGAAGCTGTACTTCGGCTGGATAGTCCTCTCGGCCGTCGTCGTCGTGATGCTGGCGGGCTCGGGCGTGCGCGCCATGTTCGGTGTGTTCATCAAGCCGATCGAGGCC
>DASYTI010000200.1 GCA_036002485.1 Candidatus Methylomirabilota bacterium
GGTCGCGGCCGAGACCGAGCTGTGCGATCTGGACGGCGCCAACGGCCGGCTCGCCTATCGCGGCTACGACATCGACGACCTCGCGCGCAAGGCCAGCTTCGAGGAGGTCGCCTATCTGCTCTGGATGGGCGATCTGCCCAAGCGGGCCCAGCTCGACCGCTTCCTGGGCGAGCTTGCGGCCGCCCGGCCCATTCCTGGCGATCTGATCAAGGCCTTTGCCCTCATGCCGAAGCAGACAGACCCGATGCGCGTGCTGCAGGCCTCGACCGCCATCCTGGGCATGCACGACCCCGATGCCACGGACAATTCGCGCGAGGCCAACCTCCACAAGTCCATCCGGCTCACGAGCCAGTTCGCCACGGCCATCTGCGCTCATCACCGCATCCGCAACGGGCAAGAGCCGCTGGCGCCCATCAGGGACCTTTCCCTCGCCGCCAACTTCCTCTACATGCTGAGCGGCAAGAAGCCGAGCGAGGTCACCACCAAGGCCTTCGACGCGAGCCTGGTGCTCTATGCCGAGCACGAGCTCAACGCCTCGACCTTCACCACGCGGGTGATCGCGGCCACGCTGTCCGACATGCATTCCGCGGTGGCGGGCGGAGTAGGTGCCCTCAAGGGCACGCTTCACGGGGGCGCCGGCGAGGCGGTCATGCGCACGCTCATGGAGATCGGGAGCCTCGACAAGGTCGACTCGTTCGTGGACAAGGCGTTCGTCGAGAAGCGCCGCTTCATGGGCATGGGCCACCGCGTCTACACGGCGGGCGACCCGCGCGCGGCCATCTTGAAGGGCATGGCCGAGGCGGCCTGCCGGGAGACGGGCCAGGCGCTCTGGTACGATCTGGCCGTGAAGCTCCACACCAAGGTCAGCGCGACCAAGAAACTCATCCCCAACGTGGACTTCTACTCGGCGCCGCTCTTCTACTCGATCGGCATTCCCGTCGATCTCTTCACGCCCGTGATCGCCGCCTCGCGCGTCGCGGGCTGGACTGCCAATCTCCTCGAGCAGTACGCCGACAACCGGCTGATCCGCCCGCGCGCCGACTACAAAGGCCCGAAGCGCAAGCCCTTCGTCCCCTTGGACAAACGATGAACCGACCAGCTAAGAATCCCTCTCCCCCATTGGGGGAGAGGGGGTAGGGTGAGGGGGTAGAGCCCGCCCATGCCAGGCCAAAGCGTCACTCGCAAGCTGATCGACGCGCACCTCGTCTCCGGCAAGGCCGTGGCCGGAGAGGAGATCGGCCTGCGCGTGGATCAGTGCCTCCTCACCGACACCAACGGCAACATGGCCTGGCTCCAGTTCGAGACCATGGGCTTCCCCCGGGTCAAGCCCTCACGCGTCGTCACTTATATCGATCACAACGTCTACCAGACCGACTCGCGCAACACGGATGACCACCGCTATCTCCAGACGGCGGCCGCGCGCTACGGCTCCTGGTTCTCCAAGCCGGGCAATGGCATCTGCCACCAGGTCCACTTCGAGTCCTTCAGCGTGCCGGGCCAGTTCGTTCTCGGGACGGACAGCCATACGCCGCTCTGCGGATCCACGGGCATGCTGGCCATCGGCTCGGGCGGGCTCGACGTGGCCGTGGCCATGGGCGGCGGCGCCTATCACCTGCCCATGCCTCGCGTCGTGCGCGTCACTCTCACGGGCGAGCTCAAGCCCTGGGTGCATGCCAAGGACGTGATCCTCGAGCTGCTGCGGCGCTACAGCGTGCGCGGGGGCAGCGGGAAGATCTTCGAGTACGCGGGCCCGGGCGCCGCCTCGCTCTCCCTGCCCCAGCGCGCGACCATCTGCAACATGGGCGCCGAGCTGACGCTGACCACGAGTGTCTTCCCCTCGGACGAGGCGACGCGCCGCTACTTCGCGCTCCTCGGTCGGGAAGGAAGCTGGCAGCCGCTCGCCGCGGACGCCGATGCCGAGTACGACGAGGAGATCGAGCTCGACCTCGGCTCGCTCGAGCCCCTGGTGGCCCTGCCCTCTTCGCCCGACAAAGTGGTGCCGGCTCGCGAGGTCGCCGGCACCGCCATCGACCAGGTCATGGTCGGCTCCTGCACCAATTCCTCGTGGGAGGACATGTGGGCCGTGGGCCAGACCCTCAAGGGTCGGCAGATCGCGCCGAGCATTCACTTCGTGGTCTTTCCCGGCTCGGGCCGCATCCTCGAGATCATGTCTCGCGAGGGACTCTTGACCGATCTTCTCGTGGCCGGCGCCACCGTCTCGGAGCCGACCTGCGGATCGTGCGCGGGGATCGGCCACGTCCCCGCGGCGGGCAGCAAGAGCCTGCGCGCGTTCAACCGCAATTTTTCCGGACGGAGCGGGGTCAAGGACGATCAGATCTATCTCTGCTCGCCCCTCACCGCGGCCGCCTCCGCGCTCACGGGAGTCATCACCGATCCGCGCGACATGGGGGCGGCGCCGCCCCGCCACTATCCCGCCTCGCTGGTGGCCAGCACGGCCGGCTTCATCCCGCCCTTGCCCGAGACGGAGGCCGGCTCGGTGCGGGTGCTCAAGGGACCTAATATCAAGGAAGTGCCGCGGGGCCGGCCCCTCGAAGACTCGCTGGCGCTCCCCGTGCTGATCAAGCTCGGCGACAAGGTCTCGACGGACGACATCTCGCCCTCGGGCACCGCCGTCCTCGTCTTCCGCTCCAATGTGCCCGCCATCGCCGAGTTCACGTTCAGGAACGCGGACGCTGACTTCGTCGCGCGAGCCAAGGCCGCCGGCGCCGGCATCCTCGTGGGCGGCGAGATCTACGGCCAGGGCTCCTCGCGCGAGGCCGCCGTGCTCGGGCCTTTGCACCTGGGCGTGCGCGCAGTCCTCGTCAAGAGCTTCGCCCGGATCCACCGCGCCAACCTGATCAACTGGGGACTGGCCCCTCTCGAGTTCGACGACCCGGCCACGTACGATACGATAGAGCGCGGGGACGTCCTGAGACTCGACGGCATTCGATCCGCGCTTCAGGCGGGGAGGAAGATCCGCGTGATCAACGAGCGGACGGGAGCGGCCTTCGAGGTCCGCTGCGTGCTGACCCCACGCGAGCGCGACATCCTCCTCGCCGGCGGCCTCCTGTGCCAAACCGCGGCGCAGTCCTCTAAGAATCCCTCTCCCCCATCGGGGGAGAGGGCCGCAGTTCGAGCCGAGACGCTCGCCTCGAGCGACGAGGCGAGGGCTGAGTAAATAGGGGGGCGGTTCACATGACTCAAGCGCGCGTCAGGGCGGTCTACATGCGCGGTGGCACGAGCCGCTGCCTGGTATTCCATGAAAGTGACCTCCCCGCAGCGGGCCCCGAGCGCGACTACATCCTCCTCGCCGCCCTCGGCAGCCCCGATCCCTACGGCCGCCAGCTCGACGGCCTCGGCGGCGGCATCTCCTCCCTGTCCAAGGCCTGCATCATTGGCCCCGCCGCCCATCACGGCGCCGACGTGGACTATACCTTCGCGCAAGTGGAGATCGGCAAGCCCCACGTGGACTACACGGGCAATTGCGGCAACTGCTCCTCGGCGGTGGGACCCTTCGCCATCGAGGAGCGCCTCATCGAGCCCGTGGATGGCCAGACCCTCGTCCGCATCCACAACACGAATACGAAGAAGCTCATCGTGGCGCGCGTACCCGTCGTCGCCGGCCAGCCCGCCGTCCACGGCGACTTCGAGCTACCCGGCGTGGCCGGCACGGGCGCGCGCATCGCGCTCGATTTCCTCGAGCCAGGCGGCGCGGGTACCGGCCGGCTGCTCCCGACGGGCAAGCCGCGTGACATCGTGGAGGGCGTCGAGGCATCGCTCGTGGACGCCTCCATTCCCATGGTCTTCGTCCGCGCCCGTGACCTCGGGCTCACGGGCACCGAGATGCCCCAGGCCGTGGACGCAGACAAGGCACTCGCCTCGCGGCTCGAGAAGATCCGCGTCGCCGCGTCCCACCTCATGGGCATTCCCGGCAGCGCCGCGACACCCAAGATCGCCATGGTGACGGCACCCGCCGAATACACGGCCCTCGACGGCACGCGCGTCGGGAAGGACGCCACGGACGTGGTCGGGCGGGCCATCTCCATGGCCAACTGCCATCGCGCCTTCCCCTTGACCTCGTCCATGTGCCTCGCCGTGGCCTCACGTATCGAGGGCACGCTGGTGCACGAGTGTTCGACGGCCAAGCCGGGCGCCGATGTCCGCCTCGGCCATCCCTCGGGCGTCCTACCCCTCGACGCCGCCGTCGCCAAGCACGGGGGCGAGTACGTCGCCGAGCGCGTCACCGTCTACCGCACCGCGCGCCGTCTGATGGAAGGCTGGGTCCGCATCCCCTGATGTGCCGGCGCGCCTTCCCCGGCCTCGCGGCCGTGGTTGTCATCGCCCTCGTCGTCGCGTGCGCCCCCCGCCAAGCGTCGGGGCAATCGCGCGAATCCATGCCCCGCGTCGGCATGCTCACGCCCGCCCCGTCGGCGACAGCGAAACCCGCGTGGGATGCGTTCCGCGAGGCGATGAAAGAGCTCGGCTATGTCGAGGGGAAGAGCGTCGTCTACGAGTACCGGTCGGCGGAAGGACAGCTCGAGCGACTTCCCCAGCTGGTGGCCGAGCTGACAGGGCTTCCCGTGAAGGTCATGGTGGTCGCGAATACTCCAGGCAACCTCGCGGCGAAGAAGGCGACAACGACCATCCCCATCGTCATGGTGGCGGTCGGAGATCCCGTGCGGGTGGGGCTCGTCTCCAACCTGGGGAGGCCGGGCGGGAACATCACGGGGTTCACCAATCTCAGCGGCCAGATCGCCGCCAAGCGGCTCCAGCTCCTCAAGGAGGTCATCCCCACCGCCACCCGCATCGGGCTGATCGGCAATCCCGGCGACCCCAACACGCTGGTCCAGATCCAGGACGCCGAGGCCGCCGCCCGTGAGCTCAAGCTCCAGCTCCGCCTCTTCACGATCAAGGAGGCCGCCCAGCTCGAGCCCGCCTTCGAGGCGGCGCGAAGCTGGCGGGCGCAGGCCCTGCTGCGCCTGGTCGACCCGCTCCAGGTTTCCCTTCGGGCGCGAACGATCGAGCTGGCCGCCAAGGCCCGCATCCCCATGATGTATGGTTCCCGGGCCGACGCCGAAGCGGGCGGACTCATCGGCTATGGCGTCGACCCCCTCGAGAGCTACAAGCGTGCCGCCTCCTACGTGGACAGGATCCTCAAGGGTACCAAGCCCGGCGATCTCCCCGTCCAGCAGCCCACGAAGCTGGAGCTTGGCGTCAACCTGAAGACCGCCGCGGCCCTGAACATCAAGTTCCCGCAGGCCGTTCTCGTCCAGGCCGATCAGGTGTTCGAGTGATCTCGATGCCGCAGTCGCTCCTGGCACGCGCGGACGAGATCATCCAGTGAGGGGCCAGCCGCGACCAGTGCCGCCTCGCCTCGACGCAGTGGATCCCGACATGGCCAAGGTCTTCGAGGCGAAGTCCGGGATGGATCGGCTGCGAATTGCGCACGAGGCGTGGGCGCAGGCCAGGGAACGCCTCATGGCCTTTCTGGCCGCCGAGCACCCGGAATGGAGTGCCCTGGAGCTGAGACAGCAAGTGGCCAAGAGACTTCTCAGTGGATCAGAGTGAGCTCCTCCGTCACCTCGTGGAGACCATGGATGCCCTGGGAATCGCGTACATGATCGCCGGATCCCAAGCGTCGATCTACTACGGCGAGCAGCGCTTCACCCAGGACATTGACGTCGTGGGCAGACCTTCACGGCTTCGGAAGAGCGTGGGCGCCTCCGCGGAGAAGGAACCCGCGCCGCGCGTGGACGAGTGGAAGGAGGCGGCGCTGGACCTCGCCATTCCCCAGTCGCTCCTGCGCCGCGCCGACCAGGTGATCCAGTGACGGCGCGGAACATGGCCGACTACGCCGCGACGATGCGGGACTTCCGGCTGGAGGTGCCCGGGCGCTTCAACTGGGCCTTTGACACCTTCGATGCGTGGGCGCGGGATCCCTCGAAGCTCGCGCTGCTCTGGGTGTCCGCCGACGGCCAGCCGCGCCGCTTCACATACGCCGAGCTCGCCGAGCGCTCCAGGCGCTTCGCCAATGCCCTCGCGGGGCTCGGCATCGTGCCGGGCGAGCGGGTTGTCGTCATGCTCCCGCGCGTCTATCAATGGTGGGAGATCCTGCTGGGCTGCCTGCGGGCGCGCACCGTGTCCGTTCCCGGTACCACGCTCCTCACGACCAAGGACATTACCTACCGTCTGAACGCCGCCGAGGCCAGCGTCGTCATCACCGACGAGGACAACGCCCACAAGGTCGACCAGGTCCTGCCCGAGTGCCCGACGGTGAAGCACCGGATCGTGATGGGGCGCGCCTCGGGCGGCTCGCACGAGTACGAGCGGTTGATGAGTCACGGCTCGCCAGAGATGGCACACCCGCGGAATGCGAGCGGTGACCCGATGATGATCTACTTCACGTCGGGGACAACGGGCTATCCGAAGATGGTGCTCCACACTCACGCGTCGTATCCGATCGGCCACATCATCACGGGGAAGTTCTGGCTCGACAATACCCCTGGAGACCTGCACTGGACGATCTCGGACACGGGCTGGGCCCAGGCGGCGTGGACGTGCTTCTTCGCGCCGTGGAACATGGGCGCGGCCATCTTCGTCTGGGACGCGCGCGGCAAGAAGTTCGACTCGCAGGAGACGCTCGCCATGTTCGAGCGCTTCCCCATCACCACCTTCTTCGCCCCACCCACCGCCTATCGCATGATGGTCCAGGAGCCGCTCAAGAAGTACCGCTTCCCCACCCTGCGTCATTGCCTGGGTGCGGGCGAGGCGGTCAACCCCGAGGTCATCGAGGCGTGGCGCGAGGGCACGGGGCATCACATCTACGAGGGCTACGGGCAGACCGAGAGCGTCCTGGTGGCGGGCACCTTTCCCGCCACGCCGTGGAAGCCTGGCTCCATGGGACCCACGGCGCCCGGGCACCGCATCGGCATCGTGGACGCGGAGGGACGGGAGCTGCCACGCGGGGAGGAAGGCGACCTCGGCATCCTCGTGAAGCCGGAGCGGCCCGTCGGGATGTTCCAGGAGTACTGGAAGAACGAGGAGGCAACGGCCCGCTGTCACCGCGGCGACTGGTACATCACCGGTGACCGGGCCTCCATGGACGAGGACGGCTACCTCTGGTTTGTGGGCCGCGCCGACGACGTGATCAACAGCGCCTCGTACCGCATCGGCCCCTTCGAGGTCGAGTCCGCATTGGTCGAGCACGCCGCCGTCGCCGAGGCCGCCGTCATCGGCACGCCCGATCCCTTGCGCGGCAAGATCGTCAAGGCCTTCGTCGTCCTCGCCCCCGGGCACACCGCATCCGATGCGCTCGCCGCCGAGCTCCAGGAGCACGTCAAGACCGTAACCGCGCCCTACAAGTACCCGCGCGAGATCGAGTTCGTCGCCGACCTGCCCAAGACCATCAGCGGCAAGATCCGCCGCGCCGAGCTGCGTCAGATGGAGCGCGACCGGGGCAAATCCCCCTCAACCTTTAAAGGAGAGAGGCCAGCAGACCACGTCCCCTCGCCCCCGAAGGGGGAGAGACTTCCTATGAGGTGTCAAGAGTTTTTTTCATGATCAGGCGGCCTGCCGCATTCGTTGCCGGGCGATGGTGGCCAGGTGGTGTGTCTCGTCGTACGGGACGTGGCGGCTCCACATGACGAAGATGATTTTG
>DASYTI010000201.1 GCA_036002485.1 Candidatus Methylomirabilota bacterium
CCCATGTCGCGAGAGGCGTGTCGCGTTGCGCCGCCGTCGGGCCTCCGGGTAAACCGGAAGAGCGCCGTGCCGGTACATGCGCAGCTCATGACCCAGATCCGGCACTTCATCTCGACGGGCACGCTCAAGCCGGGCATGCAGCTGCCCACCGTCCGCCAGCTCGCGGGCTTCCTTCGGATCAACCCGAACACGGTGGCCCGCGCGCTGGCGGACCTCGAGCGCGAGGGCTTCATCGAGTGCCATCAGGGCCGCGGCACCTTCGTCACGGGTCGTCCCCCGCGGGAAGGGCGGGCGGCCAGGAGCCTCGAGCGACTGGTAGGAGAGAGCCTCGAGCGGGCCCGACGACTTGGCTTCACCCAGGAGGAGCTCCTCGCCGCCCTCGCCTCGAGTCGCGCGGCGGGACGGGGCTCGAAGCCGGTCCGCCACCGAGTCCTGCTCGTGGAATGCAATCACCCCGAGCTCACCCGCTATCGCGACGAGCTCGAAGCCGAGCTGCCCCTGCAAATCGACCGCATGCTCGTCGAGGAGTTCGAGGCCCGAGTGGCTCGAGAGCCCGCCTTCGTCAAAGGATATCGGGTGGTGATCACCACGTTCTTTCACATTCATGAGGTCCGGCGGGTCATGCCGCCGGATGCACCGCCCTCGGTGGCCCTCCTGGCCGAGGCCAGCATCAAGACGCTGCTGCGCCTGACCGAGCTGCCTGAGGGCACGACGGTCGGTCTCGTCTGCGCCTCCGCGGCGGGCGGCCAGAACCTGCAGCGCTCCGTCCAGTCGGCCGGGCTCATGCACATCACCCCGGTGCTCGCCTCCACCGACGATCCCTGGTCCATTGACCGCATGCTGGAGAAGACCCGCATCGTCGTGTGCAGCGAGCACGCCGTGAACCAGATACGCGGCCTCCTGCCCCCCGACGTCGAGCTGGTGCTCGCCGATCGCAGTCTCGACCGGGGCGGCATCGACATGCTGTCCGATCTGCTCGCCCAGATGGACGAGGAAGGCCATGACCATGCGTGAGGCGCCCGCGGCGATCTGCTAGGCTGCTCGCCGTGAGCGCTCCTGAGTCCGTCTGCGTCTTCGACCTCGATCACACCCTCGTCAACTCTCCCCTCGATCTCCGGGCCGTCGGCCGCGAGATGGAAGCCTTCATTCGCGGTCGTGGGGTGGCACTGCCCGAGCGCGAGCTTCGCTGGTCCGGGCCCGAGCTCCTGGCCCTGGTGCGCCAGGGCGCGGCCCATCTCGAGGCCGAGCTCATGCAGATCCCTCAACGTCACGAGCGGGCCGCCATGGCCGAGGCCGTTCTCGAGCCCTTCGCCCGCGAGACTCTCTCCGCCATGAAGCAGCTCGGCTTCGCCACGGCCATCTGGACCAACAATGACCGCGTGGTCGCCGATTTCGTCCTGGGCCGCTTCGTGCTGGGGGAGCATCTGGATCTCGTCGTCACGCGCGACGAGATGACGGCTCTCAAGCCGCATCCGGACGGCCTCCGCGTGGTGAGAGAGCGCTGGCCCGAGGCGCCGCGGATCGTGATGGTGGGCGACTCCTGGGTGGACGGCGCCGCCGCCCAGGCCGGTGGCATTCCCTTCATTCGCTATCGCGGCAATGCCGAAGAGTTCGCCCGACGCGATATCCCCATCACCGCCCATATCGCCTCGCTCCTCGACCTGCCCGCGGCGCTCGCCTGACTCCCACCCTCACCCTGCCCTCTCCCTCCTGGGAGGGAGAGGGATATAGAAAAGGTCGACCACGAACAAACACATTTATCCCTCTCCCCTCAGGGGAGAGGGGCGCGGTTCGAGCTGAGCGCCAGAGGCGCGAGGCGAGGGCTCAGTAAATCAGGGGTGGTCCCCGCATCGTATACTTCACCACGTGGATCTCTTCGACTCGCCTCCGACAGAAAAGCCGCCCGCCGCTCCCGCCCCCCTCGCCGACCGCATGAGGCCGCGAAGCCTGGACGAGGTCGTGGGCCAGGAGCATCTGGTTGGCCCCGGCAAAGTCCTGCGACGCTCCCTCGAGGACGGGGCGCTTCACTCGATGATCCTCTGGGGACCGCCGGGCACCGGCAAGACCACGCTGGCCTTTCTGATGGCCCAGGTCGCCGGCGCCCGCTTCGTTCCTTTCTCGGCGGTCCTGGCCGGCGTCAAGGAGATCCGCCAGGTGGTGGCCGAAGCGCAAGCCGAGCGCGCCCGCGGCGGCCGCCGGACCATCCTCTTCGTCGACGAGATCCATCGCTTCAACCGGGGTCAGCAGGATGCCTTCCTGCCCCATGTCGAGAAGGGCACGCTCACCCTGATCGGCGCCACCACGGAGAACCCGTCCTTCGAGGTCAATGCCGCGCTCCTCTCGCGCTGCCGCGTCTACGTCCTCCGCCCCCTGTCCGAAGCCGATATCGTAACCATCCTCGAGCGCGCGCTTGCCGATAGCGAGCGCGGGCTCGGCGCCGCCAAGGTCTCGGCGGAGCCAGATGCCTTGCCCTTGATCGCCCGACTCTCGGACGGCGATGCGCGTGGCGCGCTCAATATTCTCGAGCTGGCCGCCCGGCTCCAGGGCGGCCGGATCACGGGAGAAGGGATACGCGAGGCCGTCCAGAAGAAGGCCCTCCTCTACGACAAGTCCGGCGAGGAGCACTACAACCTCATCTCGGCTCTCCACAAGTCGCTGCGCGACTCGGATCCCGACGGCGCCCTCTACTGGCTCGGGCGCATGCTCGAGGCGGGCGAAGACGCGTTGTACATCGCGCGGCGCCTCGTGCGCTTCGCCTCCGAGGACGTGGGCAACGCCGATCCGCACGCGCTGCGCATCACGCTTGACGCGAAAGAGGCCTATCACTTCCTCGGCTCGCCCGAAGGCGAGCTGGCCTTGGCCCAGGCCACCTGCTATCTGGCGCTGGCGCCGAAATCGAACGCCGTCTACGCCGCCTGGAACGAGGTCGCCCAGGACATCCAGGACAAGCCCGCCGAGCCCGTGCCGCTGCATCTCCGCAATGCGCCCACGGGTCTCATGGCCAACCAGGGCTATGGCAAAGGCTACCAGTACGCCCATGACGCGCCCGAGGCCCGCGTGAATCAGGAGCATCTGCCCGCGGCCCTCAGCGGGCGCGTCTACTACCGGCCCACGGATCGCGGGCTCGAGAGAGAGCTCCGCGCGCGCCTGGAGGCGTGGCGGAGGTGGCGGGCGGAGCAGACCAAGCGGTGAGCGAGCGGGCCTGGCTGGCGGCGGTCTGCGCCTCCGAGCTTGGCACGCTCCTGGTCTTCTCGAACTTCTCCGCCCTCCTGCCCCTCCTCCAGAAGGAGTGGGAGCTCAGCAACAGCCAGGCCGGGCTCATCGTCTCCTTCTACCAGTTCGGGTATATCGGCGCCGTCATGATCCTGGCCACCCTGACCGATTACATGCCGCCCCGTCGCATCTATCTCTGGAGCGCATTCTGGATGGCCGCGGCCAGCTTCGCCTTCGCGTTCTGGGCGCACGGCTTCCTCTCCGCCGTCATCCTGCGCGGCGCCGTGGGCCTGGGATTCGCGGGCACCTACATGCCGGGCATGCGCATGGTCGCCGAGCGTTTCGCGTCGGGCCGACGCGGCTTCGCCATGGGCTGCTATATCGGCACCTTCACGCTCGGGACTTCACTCTCCCTCCTGCTCACGGGCTGGGCCAACGGACACTGGGGCTGGCGGGCCGCCTTCGCCCTGACCGCCGTGGGCCCGCTCGTGGCGGGCGTGATCGGCTGGATGGCTCTGCCGCGTACCATGGCCGCCTCCGCGCCGTCCGCGCCGAATCTCCCGCACAAGCCCACGCACAAGAGAGTCGAGCGACTCGGACCGGTCCTCAAGAACCGCCCCGCCCTGCGCCTCATCACGGCCTACGGCGCCCACACCTTCGAGCTGATGGGCATGCGCGGCTGGATCGTGCCCTTCTTCACCGCGAGCCTGATCACCACGGGCGCGGAGCTGGTGGAGGCCAATCAGCGCGCGGCGCTCGCGGCCTCGGCGGTGCTGGCCATCGGCGCCCTGCCCCATCCCTTCTCGGGACTGCTCTCCGATCGCTTCGGGCGGGCCATGCCGATCAGCGTCCTCATGCTGCTCTCGGCCTTCTGCTCTTTCGCCATGGGCTGGGCGCACGACTGGCCCTTCTCGAGCCTGGTCGTCCTCGGGCTCGTCTACGGCTTCCTCATCACCTCCGAGTCGGCCATCGTCTCGACGGGCATCGCGGAGGCCGCCGAGCCCGCCTATCTCGGGCGCACCATGGCCCTGCAGTCCACCGTGGGCTTCACGGCCGGCGCGCTCTCCCCATGGGCGGTGGGAATCGTGCTCGACTGGGCCCCGCGCCTGGGCGTGGTGGGCGAGGCCAAGTGGACATGGGGCTTCGGGCTCCTGGGGGCGATCGCCCTTCTGGGACCGTTGGCCGTGGGCTTCAAGGAGTTCACCCGCAGCCCCCGACGGGTTTAGAGTAGGACGATGGAAAAGAGGAAGCTCCGCGTCGGCGTCATCTTCGGCGGGCAATCCGGCGAGCACGAGGTCTCGCTCGCGGGCGCGGCGTCCGTGCTGGCGGCCCTGGATCGCGAGCGATTCGAGCCCGTGGCCATCGGGATCACCCGTGAAGGGCGCTGGCTCATGGGCGGAGATCCGCTCCAGGCCCTGTCTCAGGACGCCTCGCGCCGCGCGCTCGCCGAGGGCGGCGTGGAGGCGTCCGTGAAGCAGGAGCTGGCCGCGCGGGCGGGCGATGCCCCGGGCGGGGCCACGGCGCTCGCGCGCATGGAGACCTCCGAGAGCCTGCCCCCGGGTCTGCGGGAGCGGCTCGACGTGGTCTGGATCATGCTCCACGGCCCGCGAGGCGAGGACGGCACCATGCAAGGCCTCCTCGAGCTGGCGGGCTTGCCGTATGTCGGCGCCGGCGTGCTCGCCTCCGCGGTCGGCATGGACAAGGTCGCCATGAAGGACATGTTCCGGGCTCATGGCCTGCCCGTCGTCGACTACCTCGTGGTCAAGCGTCACCACTGGCGATCGCGCCCGGCCGAGGTGCAGAGCGCGGTGGGCGATGTCGTCGGCTTCCCGTGTTTCGTCAAGCCGGCCAATCTCGGCTCGAGCGTGGGCATCAGCAAGGTCAAGGCCGTGGAGGAGTTGACGGCCGCCCTCGATCTGGCCGCGAGCCATGACCGCCGTCTCCTCGTCGAGCGGGCTGTCCAGGGACGCGAGGTCGAGGTCGCGGTCCTCGGCAACGACGCGCCTCAAGCCTCTCTGCCCGGCGAGGTCTGCTATGCGGGCGAGTGGTACGACTACGAGACGAAGTATGGCGAGGGGCACACCACCTTCAAGGTGCCGGCGCCCCTGGCGCCCGACGTGACCGCCCGAGTGCGCGAGCTGGCCATCCGCGCGTTCCAGGCCATCGACGGCGCGGGGCTGGCGCGCGTGGACTTCTTCATCGAGAACGACACGCACGTCCTCGTGAACGAGATCAATACGCTGCCGGGCTTCACGGCCACCAGCGCCTATCCCAAGCTCTGGGAGGCCTCGGGCATCTCCTACACCGAGCTCATCTCCCGGCTCATTGATCTCGCCCGCGAACGACGCTGAGCCGAGCATGGCTCGCGCCGGCTTCGGCCTGCTCTCCGTCCTCCTCTCGCTTCTCGTCATCGGGCTCCTGAGCGCGGTGGCCCTCACGCACTACTTCAGCGCGACCCACGATCCACGCGGAAGCAGCTCTCCCACGGAGGCTCCCCGGCCCGATCAGTCAGCGCGGCTCGCCGAGGCCCAGGCGCTCTTGGGCCGCGCCATGACGGCCCTCACCCTCTGCGCCCAGACCACTGGAATGGCGGGGGGAACGGCGGGAGGCTTGCCCGGCCGCGCGAGCGGCGGCTGCTCGCTGGCGGAGATTGCCGCCAATGCCGGGGTCGGCGCCAATGGCGTCACGGCCGACGGTCGCTGGCAGATCACCGTGGCCGAGATCAACATGAGCGGCCGCGCGGGCGGGTTTACCGGACAGGTCTCCATCGCCGGCATCGGGGGGACGGCCGCCGGTCTCTCCGCCTCACTCTTCGCCACGCCGAGCGGCATGGTGTCGCGCTGCGAGGCGGGCGGCGCGAGGCCGCCATCCAGCCCGTCTTCCGGTCAGGGCTGCTGAGGACTGGTGCGTATCGTCATCGCCGGCGGCGGCACCGGTGGGCACACGAGCGCGGGCCTCGCCGTGGCCGCCACCCTGCGCCGCGACGGCGACACGGACATCCACTGGATCGGCAGCCGCAGAGGGATAGAGGCGGCGCGGGCGCCGGAAGCGGGACTGATCTTTCATCCCATCGCGACGGGCAAGCTCCGGCGCTACTTGGACCGGCGCAATGTCACCGATCTCGTCTTGAATGTCCCGGCCGGCTTCCTGCAGTCCTTGCGGCTCTTGCGCCGGCTTCGCCCGGCCCTGGTCTTCGCCACGGGTGGCTTCGTGTCCGTGCCTCCGGCCCTCGCCGCGCGCGCGCTCGGCATTCCCCTCGTCGTCCATGAGCAAACGTCCGTGCCGGGACTCGCCAACCGGCTGACGGGTCGCTGGGCGGCACGCATCGCCGTGTCGTTCCCGGTCCGGGGCGGCACTTTCCCGCCCGAGCGAGTGGTGCTGACGGGCAATCCCCTGAGAGCCGCTCTTCGCGACGGGCGCCCCGATGCCGCCTTCGCGCGCTTCGGCTTCGATCCCGGCCTGCCCTTCGTCTATGTGACAGGGGGCGCTCAGGGCTCGCATCGGATCAACAGAGCTGTCGGGGAGGCGCTCGGGCAGCTCTTGCCCTCGTGCCAGATCCTTCATCAGTGCGGCGATAACCTGGAGACCGGCGATCATCTCTGGCTCCAGGACAAGGCGCGCGGGCTGCCGCCGGAGCTCGGGCCACGCTTTGCCGTGAGGCCGTGGGTTGGCGAGGAGCTCAGGGATGTCTATGCGGCGGCCGCGCTCGTCATCGGACGAAGCGGCGCGGGCACGGTCAATGAATGCTGCCAGCTCGGCGTTCCGGCCGTATTCATCCCTCTTCCGGGAACGAGCGGCGACGAGCAGAGGGCCAATGCGCGGCTGGTGGCCGAGGCGGGCGGGGCCGTCGTCCTGCCGCAGAACGAGCTGGGGGCCGAGACCCTGACGGGAATCGTCCTGCGGCTCCTCGCCGATCGGCCGGCCCTTTCGGTCATGGGTGAGCGAGCGCGAAGCCTGGCCATGCCCGATGCGGCCGAGCGGCTCGTACGGCTCATCCACGAGGTCGCCGGACATTGAGGCACGAACCGAGGCGCGGGATGGAGGTACGGATCAATCGATATCTGCGCAGGCGGTATGCTGGCTCTGGACGGCGCGGAGAGCGGACTCGGGGCATCTCCGCAGGGATTGCCCCGCTCGAGGTCCAAAGTGGCTGCAGCGGGGCGCCTAGAGGCTCAGAGGAGGGCTAGAGCCACCATGACGACGGCTGGCCTGGGACTCTGGGCGGCGATCACGATCGCGGTGGCCGGTCCCGCGACGTCGCCCGAATACCTGCCCGTGCATCTCGCCCAGGCCGAAGGCTACTTCGCCCAGGAGAAGCTCGAGGTCACCCTCAAGGTGGAGCGGAGCGAAGGCGAGGCGGCCAGGATGCTCGCGCGTGGCCAGGCCGAGCTTGCCGCCACATCCATAGACACCGCGTATGGTCAAGGCCATGTCGCGGGGGCACCGCCCCTCCTGCTCTTCGGTCTCACGGCGGCGCCACCCGTGGCCATCGTCGTCGCGCCGAGCCACCGGACGAGCATTCGCTCGCTTGCGGATCTGCGCGGCCAGCCCGTCGGACTGCCCGGGGCGGGCACCCCCGAGCATGCCATGCTGACATCCGTCCTTACGCATGCCGGAGTTCGAATCCAGGAGGTGCCGGTGCACAGCTATGGTCATCTCCGCCTCGCCGGGGCCCTCGAGCAGGGACAGGTTGCCGCGGCCGTCCTGAGCGATCCCTGGATCAGTCGTCTGACCGGTGAGGGTGGGGGCGTGCTCGCCGATCTCCGCAACCGAGGAGACGCGCGGCGCTGGCTCGGCGCCGAGACGGTTCACGCCGCCGTCTTCGTGCGAGCAGACACCAGGCTCGGCGAGCGGGAGCTGACGGCGGTGGCGCGCGCGCTCTTGCGCGCCGTCGCGCGTGTGAACGAGGCGGGCTCCGAGGCATGGGCGGCCGCGCTGCCCGCTTCCGTGAAGGGCAGCCCCGAGGACTTCGCGGTGAGACTCAGTGGCGCGCGCGGGTCCTGGCTGCCGCGCGGCCGAGTCACCGAGGGGATGCTCAAGGTCAGCGTCCAGCAGGCTCGCGAGCGGGCGCCCCTGCCCGAAGCGGTCAAGCTGCCGCTCCTCCGCTGGTATCCCCTCATCCTCACCGAGCCGCTCCGGAAAGCTCAGGAGCCGTCGGCCCGCTAGAGGAGGCCCCAGCGCTGGAGGAGTCGTCTGGTCGTCTCGACGGGTAGGCCGACCACGTTGGTGTAGCAGCCGTCGATGTGAGCGATGAGGCGGCTGCCCTGGCCCTGAACGGCATAGGCCCCGGCCTTGTCCAGCGGCTCACCCGTGGCGACATAGGCCGCGATGTCCTCGTCGGTGGCATTCGTCATGGTCACGCGCGTCACCACGGCTGCCGTCTCCTCGCGGCCCTCGGGCGCCTCGACGAGGGCCACTCCGGTAATCACTTCGTGGGTGCGGCCCCGCAGAGCCCGGAGCATGCGGACAGCGTCGGGAATATCTGCCGGCTTGCCTAGATATCGGCCGTCGAGCACCACCTCGGTGTCGGCGCCCAGGACTACCGTGGGACGCGCCCACTGCCGCGCGACGGCGCGGGCCTTGGCAAGCGCGACCGCGGCCATGGCCTGGGCCGCGTCGCCGGGCGGGTGCTGCTCGGGGACATGGCTCGGCTGAACCGAGAAGGCCAGGCCGAAACGGGCCAGAATCTCCTGACGGCGAGGCGAGGCGGAGGCGAGAACGAGTTGCGTGGTGCGACTCAGCTGACGATGAGGGGGTTCTTGTCCGTGATGACCCGCGTGTTCTTGGCGAGAGCCTGAGTCAGGAACTTCGGCAGATTGAAGGAGTGAAGATGCGCCGCTCCATTCCAGTAGCCCAGACTGTCCGGGTTCATCCGTGAAGCGATGAGGCGGTCGATGTCGGCCGCCATCTGCGTGCGGGGATCGGTGCCCTTGGAGGCCAGGATGAAGCCCCACGGCGTTCCGAAGCAGGAGATGAAGCCCTGATACGGCGCCACCACCGGGAAGACTTCGTGGAGCGTCCGGTTGACGGCGCCGAAGAAGAAAAGCTCGTTGATCTTGGTCATGCCCGCCTGCATGGTCATCACGCCGTCGTCGGTCAGGCGGTCGCGGATGAGGCCATAGAACTCCGCGGTGAAGAGCAGGCAGGCCGGCCCCTCCTCGAGGGGCTCTGGCAGGTCGACCACGATGAGATCGAAGCGCTCTCTGGTCTTCTCGAGATACGCTCTGGCGTCCTCGTGGAGCACCCGGGTGCGCGGGTCCTCGAAAGCGCCCTTGTGCATCTCGGGCAGGTGCTTCTTGCACTCTTCCACCACCTCGCCGTCGATATCCACCATGAGGCAATCGGCGATGGACGGATGCCGCAAAATTTCCCGAACGGTGGCGCCCTCGCCCCCGCCGATGACCATGGCTCGCACCGGCCTGGGGTGGGCGAGGAGGCCCGGCTGGACGAGGATCTCGTGGTAGATGAACTCGTCGTGCTCGCTGGACTGGATCCGGCCGTCCAGCACCAGCACCTTGCCGTACGAGTGGGTCTCGAGGATCTCCATGAACTGGAACTTGGTCTGGCGCGAGGCGATGGTGCGGGCGATGGCATGCATGTGGCCTTCGACGGGAGTGGTGGTCTCGAAGAACCACTTGTACTGCGGAGGACCTGCCATCTAGCGACGGACGACCGGCTTGCCGATGGCTTCGGCCGGCTTGTGGGGCATGGACCTTTCGGTCAGGAAGATGCCGCGCTGGAGCTCGACGACGGAGGCCCGGGCGGCGCCGAGCTCGGCGACGAGATGGTCGGCCGCCGCCTGTGGCTGCAGCACGTCGCCACAGGAGAAGACGTCCACGGCGGCGTAGCGGTACTCCGGCCACGTGTGGATGGCCAGGTGCGACTCGGCGATGACGACCACACCACTGATGCCGAACGGATTGAACTCGTGGAAGACGACGTCCACGATGGTGGCTTGGGCAGCCTTGGCGGCCTCCACCATCGCCGTCTTCACGGACTCGAGGCTGTTGATGGCATCCGCATCGCAGTCGAAGAGCTCGAGAAGCAGGTGTCGCCCCAGTGCTTGCACTCTTTCCCTCCTCTCCGTTCGTCTCTCGCTCGCGAAAAATTCGCAAGTCTGATTTTTCTGAATGTAGGGCCATGTTTTTAGCATTGCAAGGAAAAAATGGCCTTTCCCGGCGGCTCGGCGCGCCCAAATCGCCCTCGATGGGGCTGCTCGGCGGCCGCCCAGCGCCCCTTCCCAGTGGCCGCGGAGCCTCTGGGAAGGGCTCGAGAAGCCACTTTTCTCTTGCGTTCCCATCGTGACTCGCTAACATGAGCCGAGGAAAAAAAGTCCGACGGCGCACCACAACCGTCGCGCCGTTCACCTCAGCGGCGAGGAGGCGAGGAGCGAATGGGCTGGAAACCGGTGACCAAGGCCGCGATGACCTCGGGAAGCGCTGAGGGAACGACTCCCCTCAACGCCTTCGACAACGCGCTCCTGGCTGCAGGTATCGGCAATATCAACCTCGTCAAGGTCTCGAGCATCCTGCCGCCCGAGACGGCCCTGGTGGACCTGCCGCGCCTTCGGCCCGGCGCCGTCGTGCCCACGGCTTACGCCGCCATGACCAGCGAGGTTCCCGGCGAAGTGGTGTCCGCGGCCGTGGGCTGGGCGCGGCCGGCGGATCCGACGAAGAACGGCGTCATCATGGAGTTCCACGACAAGGCCACGCGCGAGGAGGCCGAGCGGGCCATCGTGCACATGCTCGCGGAGGCCTTCCGCGTCCGCGGCTGGGCCATCCACGAGATCAAGGTCTGCGCCGCGGAGCACCGAGTCGAGCGCACGGGCTGTGCCCTGGCCGCGGTGACGCTGCTCGCCGACGACGACCTCGTCTAGCATTGTCAGGGGCAGGACGTCGCGGGGCTGCGGCCGCGCCGTCCGAGGCGAACTTCCCACTTGAAGCCGGCCGATCCAAGGTTCATCGCCTGCCGGGCGCCCTACCCGGAGGCCCGCATCGTGCTCTTCGGCATCCCTTTCGAAGGCACCGTCAATCTCCGTACCGGCGCCGATCGCGGCCCGCGCGACCTGCGCGTCGCCTCGGATTCCATCGAGACGTATTCGCCTTTCCTCGAGCGTGACCTGGAAGATCTCGGCATGGCCGACCTGGGAGACTGCGAGCTCGGGGCGGGCAGCCCGCGCGCGCAGCTGGACCGCGCCCGCGACGAGATCCGAACCTTCTGGCGGCCTGGCCTCCTGCCCGTCATGCTGGGCGGCGACCACACGGCCACCGTGCCCGTCATCGAGGTCCTGGCCAAGGCCATCCCCGAGCTCCGCATCCTCCAGCTCGACGCCCACCCGGATCTGCGCGAGGAGTTCCTGGGCGAGCGCTACAACTACGCCTCGGCCATGGCCCGGGTCATGGACGTGGTGGCGCCGGAGCGCGTGTATCAGGTCGGGATGCGGTCAGGCGCCCGCGAGGAGTACCGGCGCCAGGCTCCGCATCTCTATCCCGCCCACGCCGTCCACCCCGTCGAGGCGGTCCGCCGCCTCTTGCCCGAGCTCCGCCGTCACCCTCTCTACGTGACGATGGATGTGGACGTGCTCGACCCGTCGGAGGCGCCGGGAACAGGAGCGCCCGAGCCCTGCGGCATGACCGCCTCCGAGCTCATCGCCATCATCCGATTGCTGGAGCCCTGCCCGATCGTGGGCACCGATCTCATGGAAGTCGCCCAGGCCTTCGATGCCTCGGGCCGGACGGCCATCACGGCTTCCTGGATCCTGCGCGAGGCGATCCTCACCTGGTGGGGAAAATGCTGAAGAGGGACAGCCAGGCCCAGTATTCGGCGCCGCGCTACTACGAGATCGCCTTCGATATGAACCGGAAGCAAGAGGTGGATTTCCTCGTCCACTGCTTCCGTCGCTATGCCCGGGGCAAGGTCAAGACGGTGCTGGACATCGCCTGCGGCACCGGCCCTCACCTCGTCCGGCTGGGGCGACGCGGCTACCGCATGTCCGGCCTCGACCTTTCCCCTGAGAACATCAGCTTTCTCCGGGAGCGATCCGCGGACGAGGGGCTCGAGGTGGGCCTTCACGTGGCCGACATGACGCGCTTCCGGCTCCCCCGGCCCGTGGATGCCGCGATCTGCATGCAGGATTCGCAGGGCCACCTCCTGACCAATGAGGCCCTCCTCGCTCACCTCCGCTGCGTGGCCCGGGCCGTGCGGAAGGGCGGGCTCTACATCTTCGACCGCTACATGTGCTCCTCGTGGACCGACCCGGCCCGGCGCTGGTCCTGGACGCGGCGGCGCGGACGAGCCACGGTGCGGGCGACCTTCGAGGCGCTCAAGGACTTGAATCCCGTGACGCAAACGTTCTTCGAGGACATGGAGCTCGAGGCCGAGGAGAATGGTCGGCGCCATGTGTACCGACAGCGCCATGTCTCGCGAATGGTCTTCCCCCAGGAGATGCGGGCCCTCGTCGAATTGGCCGGGGGATTCGAGCTCGTCGACTGGTTCTACGGCTTCCAGCCTCGTCTCAAGCTCGATCGGGCGCACCACCCGCTCCTCATGGTCGTCGTCCTGAGGAAGCGCTGAACATATTTCCCCCTTCTTATCTCAGCCCTCGCCTCGCCGCTCTCGTCGCCTGCGGCTCCTCGGCAGCGTCTCAGCTCGAACTACTGTCTCAGCCCTCGCCTCGCCGCTCTCGTCGCCTGCGGCTCCTCGGCAGCGCCTCAGCTCGAACTACTGTCTCAGCCCTCGCCTCGCCGCTCTCGTCGCCTGCGGCTCCTCGGCAGCGCCTCAGCTCGAACTACTGTCTCAGCCCTCGCCTCAGGGCTTCGCCTTTCAGCTCGAACTGCGGCCCTCCCGGGCAAGAATGTTCCGCTTCGAGCGCCGGCTTGTCCGGCGCGATTCTCAGATTGCTCGCCTCGGAGGGCAGGGCGCTGCCCATCCAGCTCGCCTCGCACGTGGGGGCCCCAGCCCCCGGGAACGTGCTGCTGCTCGCCGGACGCCCGCGACGTCCTGCGGCTCGCCCTGCATCCGGGGGGAGGCTTCGGAAGGGGGTAGAGCCCCCCTCCGAGCCAGCTAACGCCCTCCGTGGCCACCCTCAAGCTCAAGCGGGGCGCCGAGGCCAGGATCAAGGCCGGGCACCCGTGGATCTACCGCACTCAGGTCGCCGATCTCAAGGGCGCCTGGAAGGCCGAGGACGCCGTCGAGATCGTCGATTGGTCCGGCCGCTTCCTCGGCCGTGGCTTCTACAATCCGCGGTCTTCGCTCTGCTGTCGACTCCTGACCCGTCGCGACGAGCCCGTGGACGGGAGTCTCTTCCGGCGGCGACTCGAGGCAGCCTGGGAATACCGGCGCAAGGCGGGGCTCATCGCGGAGGCTTATCGCCTGGTGTGGAGCGAGGCCGACGGCCTGCCCGGCCTCGTGGTGGATCGTTATGGTCCGCTCAGCGTCGTCCAGTGCAGCACCCTCGGCATGTCGCGGTCCGCCCCCGCCATTGCCGACGGGCTGGGCCGCCTCTTTCCCGAGGGCCGCATCCACCGCTGGGATGACACGACGGCGGCCCGGCTCGAAGGGTACGAGGCCCGGCAGGATCCGCCGGGCGCGGAGCTCGTGGTGACCGAGGGCGACTGCCGCTTCGCGGTCACCCCGGGCGCCGGTCAGAAGACCGGGCTCTACCTGGATCAGAGCGAGAACCGCGCTCTGTTCGCTCGCCATGCGGGAGGCCGTCGCCTCCTCGACGCTTTCTGCTATGGGGGCGGTTTCGCCTGTCATGCCCTGGCCTCGGGAGCGCGCCAGGCCCTCCTGCTGGACTCCTCGGCCGACGCGCTCGCTCTCGCGCAGCGCAACCTCGAGCTCAATCAGCTGAGCGGGCGAGCCGAGCTGCGGGAGGGCAATGCCTTCGACCTCCTGCGCAGTCTCGAGTCGGCGGGCGAGCGCTTCGGCGCGGTCGTCCTCGATCCTCCCCCCTTCACGCGGCGCAAGGACTCGCTGGCCGCGGCCGCGCGGGGCTACAAGGAGATCAATATCCGGGGCCTCCGCCTGCTCGAGCCCGGGGGCGTGCTCGCGACCTTTTCGTGCTCACACCATGTCACGCCCGCGCTCTTCGAGGAGATGTGCCGGGAGGCCGCCGGCGATGCCGGCGTCGCCGTCCGGGTCCTCCAGAGCCTGAGCCAGAGCCGCGACCACCCCGTCCTGCTCAGCGTCCCGGAGTCCCGCTACCTCACCGGCCTCCTCCTCGAGCGAGTCTCCTAGGCCTCTCGGTAGAAGATCAGGAGGAGGCCGACCAGCATCAGGCACACGGCCCAGATGCGGCCAGGGATCTTGCCTTCGCCCGGCGGCAGTCTCAGCTCGAGCCAGCGTCCCCAGCCAACCAGCATGCCCAGGATGCCGAGGGGGGCATGAGTCACCTCGATCAAATACTCCGACTTCAAGTTGAGCGAGGCGTGGGAGTGCGTGAGCAGGAGGGCGCCGCCGACGGCGCACAGGATGGGGAAGATGAGGGCGGCCCGGGGGGACCGAATGCGCTCGGTGCGCACCATCCACTCGAAGGTGCCGAAGCCCAGCACGAGCAAGACGAACACGCGATGCTGCAGGACTTCGGGAAACTGCATGCTCTCCCAGAAGCCCAAGGGGCCGAGCGGCCAGGCCCCGGGGTCGTTTCGCACGAGGAGAAAGGCGGCCAGGCCGAAGAAGACGAGGGGCCAGTGTCGCGCCCAGGGCGCCCACCCCGTCCGGTGCAGGATGGCCAGCAGCCCCATGGCGAGCACGAAGAGGCCCGCGAAGTGGTGGTTGTACTCGGACCACGCGCGGTCCTCGGCGGTGCGCTCGGCATTCCGATCGTCCACGGGCAGCTCGTCTATGCCCGGCGACGTGAAGGAGGGCAGACGCGGCGTGAAGACGTGGCCGACCTCGGCGGGGGTGGCGCGGTCGGCGACCACGTCCACGGCCGGGGGCAGCGAGGTGAGAGAGGCCGCGGCGAAGAGCACGGTGATGCCGAGGCCCAGCTCGACCTCGATGAAGCGGCGCAGGCGCAGCCATGAGACAGGGCCGGCCGAAGGCAGCCGGCGCACCGCGAAGAAGTTGAGGGCGCCCAGGCCGAGGAGAAGCCCGAGGATGGCGACCTTGGTCAGGACCATCATGCCGTACGCGGTGCCGATCACGGCATGGGGGCCGTCGACGTAGATGGCGGTGAGCCCGATGCCTCCCGCCACGAGCACGGCCACAGATCCCAAGGCCATGGACGAGAAGCGCTGGAGGAGCACGGGCGGCCACGGACGCTCGCGCTGCCCGATGGCCGACGCCGTGAGGTGCATGAGGCCGCCCACCCACACGCTGGCCGCGTACTGGTGCACGGCATCCATGACGAGGAGAAAGCCCTCGTACTGGAGGCGGGCCGCGGCATGGCTGATCGCCGCCGCGGTGACGGCGAGGAGAATGGTCAGCCCCGCCAGCGCCGCCCAGCCCACGCGTGACTCCGACCGGCCGCGAAGCCAGAGCGCGGCCGCGGCCAGCCCCAGGCAGTCCAGCACGCGCAGCACGCTCGCCTGGAAATAGCCCGTGTGCAGGACCTCTCCCACGGGCCAGTGTCGTCCGCTGGCCAGGGCCACCTGCTGGACGCCCAGGGCCAGGAGCTGGCCCGCCGCCACGGTGGCGGCTCCGATGGCGATGAGCAGGAGCGCGCGACCCACGAGGCCGGAGAGCTCGGGGCGCTGCCGGACAGCAGGCCTCAAGACGAGAAGCGAGAAGCAGACGCCGCCGATGGCAGCGGCCTGGCCGCAGAGGGCGAGCCCACGAAGGATGACGTCGAGGAATCCCGCCATCAGAGCGAGATAGCTCGGAGGGGGGCTCCGCCCCCCTTCCGAAACCTCCCCCCGATGCAGGGCGAGCCGCAGGACGTCGCGGGCGTCCGGCGAGCAGCAGCACGTTCCCGGGGGCTGGGGCCTCCACGTGCGCGGCGAGCTGGATGGGGAGCGCCCTGCCGTCCGAGGTGAGCAATCTGAGAATCGCGCCGGCGAAGCCGGCGCTCGAAGCGGAACATCCTTGCTCGCGAGGGCACGGCAATCACTTGGATAGGCTCCTAGGGGCGGCGGGGACGGTCCGCCCAGAGCCGGACCAGGACGAAGAGCGGCGTGCCGATGGCGACGGGGAAGAGGAACCAAGCGGCCTGGCCGAAGGCGGCCAGGATGATCACGATGTAGATGAAGTCGCGGTGGGCGAGGGCATCGGCCAGCCTGGCCCCTGGCGAGCGCGTGGCGCCCGGGAGTGTCGTGGTCATCTGGTGCGACGCCAAGACGGTTGCGGCCAGTAAGGTACTCGCGCAGGCGACCGTCCCCAGCATCAGCGGCCAGCCAGCCCCGACCCGCAGGCTCCAGCCGATGGCCATGCAGGTGAAGACCGCCAGGTGCACGGCATTGTCCCCCCAGAAGTCGAGGGCGGCGCCCAGACGGGATTCGAGGAACTTGAGTCGGGCCAGCTCGCCGTCGCAGCCGTCGAGGATGGAGTGCAGGAGGAAGAGACAGGCGCCGATGAGCTGGAGTGTCGGCTCGCCGGAGAGGAAGAACGGCGCCCCGGTGAGCCCGATGCCGAGGCTCACCACGGTCATGTGGTTGGGCGTGACACCGGTCGCGACGAGACGCCTCGTCACGGCGAGCGAGATTCGCCGCTCGACGTGGCGCGACATGACGCCTTCGCTGTCCTTGATGAGGCTTCTGAGCAGCCACCGCTCGGCAGCGGGCAAATCGTCGTCAGACTCCAGCACGAAGCGCCCGCGCGGATCGAGCTCGCCGTCCAGCTTTCCAAAGGAGATCCGGAGCGCCGCCACCAGCTCGGCCGCGCCACCGGCCCCCCGCGCCGCCTCGAGCACGGCGCTCGTCCGCTCGGTCTCGACCACGGCGGTACCCGCGGAGTCGACCCAGAGCGTATCCGGGGTCAGCGGCATCTCGACGAGGCGCCGCAGCCAGGACGGCTGCGGGATGACATTGGCGGGCAGGAGGATGATCCGGTGCGCTCCCGAGGCGCCCTCGTCCTCGGCCCACGTCTCTCCGGCGTTCCCCCCGCCGTTCCCAACAACGCGCACGTCACAGATCCCCGCGCGCGCGGCCGTCAGCAGGGCGCGCTGCCGAAGCGAGAGGCCGGCGAGGACGGAATCCGGTCCGGGGACGCGCTCGGCTCCGGGTCCGGCGGGGACGATGACGAGCGCTGCGCTCACGCTCGGCCCCCGACGGCCATCGCCTCACAGGGCAAGGCGTCACCACCCCGCAGGCTCGACTGCCGCGCGAGCGCCTCGATCTCGACGCACAGCCCGGCCTCCGCGAGATTGCCGGCCAGCTTCTCCGCGGCCATGCATGCCAGAAAATCGTCGGCGACCTGGTGGAACCAGTCTGGATGGTGAGAGCCGTCGGAGAGCGCGGGCGGGCACGTGAAGCGCTCCGCGGCCCCGCCGCGGCTCAGCACGATCGTGTCGTCCACAAGATCGATGCGGCCTTCCGTCCCTTCCAGCTCCACCCGGTTCCGGCGCTCCGCGGCCGCCCAGGTCAGCAGAATGTCCACGGTGGCCTCGGGGAAGCCCAGGCGCACGGCCGCGGTGTCCTCCACCGCGAAGGCGGTGTGCCGGCGCGTCTCGAGCCGGGCCGCCACGGTGGTGGGACGAGCGCCCAGCCAGGCGGGCACGACATAGCCGACATGCCAGCCATGGTCGGTCAACACGCCGCCCCCCGCCACCGCCGGGTCCACGCGCCAGTTCAGATCCGTCCCATCGCCGGTCGCGGCCGGCCGCGTGCGCAGCGTCTCCCAGAGGACGTGACGTAGCGGGCCGATCTGACCATCCTTCACCAGCTCGGTCGTACGCCGAATCATGGGCGCGTGATGCCAGTTGTGCACCGTGTGGACGATCCGACCGGCTCGGGAGGCTGCTCGCGCCACCGCCCCGAACTCCTCCCGCGAAGACACGAGTGGTTTCTCGCACAGGACATGGAGGCCACGGTCGAGCGCGCGCTGGATGAATGTCGCGTGGCTCGAGGGCGGTGTACAGATGTCGACGAAGTCGAGAGGCTCACGCTCGAGGAGCTCGTCGGGGGAATCGTACCAGCGCGCCCCGGGGAGGAGCCGCGAGCATTCGGCCCGCTGGCCCGGGCGGGCGTCGGCGGCGGCCGCGATCAGCACATCGGGACGGCCGAGCCAGCCGGGCAGGTGCCCGTGGATGGCGACATTGCCGAGACCGATGAGCCCGCCGCGCCGCATCCTAGTCGATCGAAGGGGGCCTCGACGGCCCCCTCCGAGCCTCCCCCAGGATCGGATTGCGCCGGCGGAGCCGGCGCTCGAAAGAACCAAATCGCGAGCGCATTTCTCCGACAGGATCCTACTGGAGCCGATGCTCGCGGACGACGGCCTCCAGGGCTTCGTCGAGGATCGCGAGCCCGGCCAGAGCGGTCTCTTCGCTGATGACGAGGGGCGGGTTGATGCGCACGGTGGCCGAGTAGGTCATGGCGGCGAGCCCGCGGCGCAGGCATTCCTTGTAGAGAGCCTGCGTGACATCCTTGCCGAGCGGCTCCTTGGTCCGGCGGTCCTTCACGAGCTCGATGCCCAGGAGGAGGCCGCGGCCCCGGACCTCGCCCACCACGCGGTACTTCTCCTTCAGGGCCTCGAGCCGCTTGAGCATGACGGCGCCCACCCGGTCCGCGTTCTTGACGAGGTTCTCCTTGAGGATGATCTCGAGAGAGGCGAGCCCCGCCGCCGCGGCCAGCGGGTTGCCGCCGTAGCTCGACGAGGACGCGCTCGGGTTCGACCAGGGCTTCTTGCTCGTGAGCTCCTCCGTCGAGACGACGGCGGAGAGGGGAAAGCCTCCGCCCACGCCCTTGCCTACCGTCATGATGTCGGGCACGACCTGGTCGTGGTCGGAGCCCCACATGGAGCCCGTCCGTCCGATGCCCGTGATCATCTCGTCGCAGATCAGGAGCGCCCCCGCCTCCTTGGCGATCTGCTGGATGGCACGGAGAAAGCCCTCGGGCGGGACGATGTTACCGGCCGTGCCCTGGACGGGCTCGACGATGATGGCGGCGATCTCCCCACCCGTCTGGTGTCGGATGACGTCGCGGACATAGTCGGCGCACGCGATGCCGCAGTCGGGATAGGTCAGGCGAAGCGGGCAGCGATAGCAGTCCGCGTACGGCGTCAGGTGCTGGCCCGGGAGAAACGGCCCCAGATGATGCTTGAAGTCGCTGCCGAGCAGGCCGAGCACCCCACCCGTCTTGCCGTGGAAGCCGCCCCAGAAGCCGATGACCTCGCGCTTGCCCGTGGCCGCTTTGGCGAGCCGGAGCGCGGCCTCCACGGCTTCCGCGCCGCCCGAGAACATCTGGATGCGGGTGAGCCCTTCCGGGGTGAGGGAGGCGAGGGTCTCGAGGAAGCGCGTCCTCGTCTCCGTGGTGAAGCTGCCGAAGGTGAGCTTCTCCACCTGGCGCTTGAGCGCCTCGACGTAGTGCGGGTGGCAGTGGCCGACCGAGCCCACGGAGATGCCCGCGATGAAATCGATGTACTCCTGCCCGTCCTCGTCCACCAGGGTAGTGCCCTGCCCGCGCGCCATGGCCAGGCCCGCGTAGAGGGCGAAGCCCTGCATGCCCGCGGCGGCGACGCGGCGCTCGCGCTCGACGATGGCCCGGGAGCGCGGGCCGGGCTCGCGATGCTCGGTCATCTGATGAGCTCCCGAAAGCGCGCGGCGAGGTAGGCGCCGATGATCGGCCCCGCCTCGTCGCGGTAGAGGGCAAAGCTCGGCCAGGCATTCAGATCGATCAGAACCAGCCCCCCGCCCGGCGTCACGATGCAGTCGCCGCCGTAGATCTCGAGGCCGAGGGCGGCCGCGGCCCGGCGCACGAGCTGCGCGAGGGCGGCCTCGTCGAAGCGGTGGCCGGCCAGGCGCTGATCCTTGTGGTAGAACCAGCGGAACCACCGGGAAGCCCCGGCGGGCCCCTGCTCTCGGCCGATGCCGTAGAACTTGATGAGGTCGCCGTCGACATGCGGCTGGATGACGGCGCGCGAGATGCCGCGCGTGGCCATTCCCTCGAGGGCCCGCGCGATGGCGGCCGCGCCGTCGGCGAAGACGACGTCGCCCTCCTGGGTATTGTGCACGTCACCCCGCTTGACCCAGACGGGCGCCGGCACCGTCATGCCCTCCGCGGAAGTGGGGACGGATCGGCTCTCGATGAAGGGGACGGACGCCTCTGCGAAGCGCGCGACCATCCGCTCACGGTACGTATCGAGCACGGCCGAGGGCCGATTGACGGCGACGAGGCCGTCTTCCTCCCACGACGCGAGCTCTCGCAGCACGGGCAGACGCTCGCACATGAGAAAGATGGCGCGCGGGCGCGTGTGACCGGGGGAGCCGCCGAGCTCGTCCGGACCGCGGAGGTCCACCTGGAAGCCCTTGGCTTCCAGGCTCTTGGCGGCCAGGCGCAGGATCTCCGCGTCGTCGCTCTCGCGGCCCGGCGAGTGCGTCTCTTCCCGGAAGATGCCCCAGCAGTATGGATCACCCACGCGTGGCGCCTCCTGTCGGCTCACGAGTTGCGGGCCGCCAGCGACTCGGCCAGGGCCACGTCCTCGGCTCGGTCCACGTCCACCACCGTCTCGATCGTCTCGCCGTACATCGGCTCGCCTTCCTTGAGCAGCCAGCCCAGATAGTCCCGCAGCCGCGCGCACGGTGCCGCGGGGGCGAGCCGCCGCGCCCGCGCGGACACCAGGTACATGCCGGCGGTCACGAGCACGGGGGTGGGGACACCGAGAGCGGTGATGCGACCACGAGCGTCCACGCTCACCCCGAGGGGATTCTCATCCGCGACGAGGGGCGTCAGTCCCAGCACCGTCGCCTCCTCGGGGCGACGCCGCGCGGCCTCGACGAAGCCGGCGAAATCCTGCGGCCGGCACCAGGCGTCTACCGTCGAGATCAGCATGCGACCGGCGGCGGGGCCACCCGCCACCACGGCAAAGCTCTCGAGCGAGGAGGCGGTGGTCTTGACGGTCCAGTCGAAGGTGAGGTCTGGGAAGCGAGCGTTCGCCCATTCGACGCAGTCGCGCTCGCGCTCGTTGACGATGATGGAGATCCGGGCGATGCCTGCCGCGACGAGGTTCCGGATGACGGACTCGAGGAGCGGCACCCCGGCCACACGCACCATGGGTTTGGGCACAGGAAAGCCCGCCCGACGCAGGCGGCTGCCCTCGCCCGCGGCGATGATGCCGCCGGACAGCGGCGGCGCGGATGTCACGGTAGCAGTTCCTCCAGTTCGCGCAGTGAGCGGATCACTCGATCCCCCGGACAGCAGGGCAGCCCTTGGCGGGCCGGATCCGGGGTCAGCCAGACGTGCCGCATGCCGGCTGCCCGGGCCCCGGCCATGTCCCGGGCCAGGGAGTCCCCCACGAAAACCGTATCGGCAGGCTCTATCCCCAGCTCGTTCACCGCCCGGAAAAAAATGCGCGGGTCGGGCTTGCTCAGCCCCACCCGTGCGGAGTCCACGATGACGCTGAAAAGCCGCGTCAATTCAGCATTATCACATACCGTCGCGAGATTGCCATAGAAGTTGGAGACGATGCCGAGGCGATAGCGCCCGGACAGACGCTCGAGCAGCGGCCGATTGGCGTCGATGGCGGCGCGGGCATCGGCAAGGAAGCGAGCCGCCACGCGAGGGCCGAGCGTCGGGTCGCCCGGCTGGAGCGCGTCGGCCACTCCCCGCGCGACCTGATGGACGGTGTCGCGAAAGGACAGGCTGGCGGGGACCTTGCCCACGAGGGCATCGTCGGCGGCGTGGAAGACGGGATCGAAGTGCTCGGAGGGTATCGCCGCGCCCTCTTCGGCGAAGAGCCGGGCGAAGCGATCCTTCCACGCGAGCCCGTCGGCATCGAGCGTGCCCCCGAAGTCGAAGAGCAGTGCGCTGTTCATCGGCAATTCCGTATGGGCATCATGGCTATGAGAGATCGACCGAGCCGTGGGCGTCGCCGTGGGCCACCGTCGGCTCGCGGCCTGGGCGGCCGCCCGAGCAGTCTATCCAAGTAATTCCCCCGCGCTCGCGAGCAGGAATGTTCCGCTTCGCGCGCCGGCTTCGCCGGCGCGATTCTCAGATTGCTCGCCTCGGACGGCAGGGCCCCAGCCCCGCGACGTCCTGCGGCTCGCCCTGCATCGGGGGGAGGCTTCGGAAGGGGGCGGAGCCCCCCTTCCGAGCCATCTAACCCGCCGCGGCGCGCTCGACCCAGCCGGGGACGAGGGCCAGCGCCTGGTCGAGCTTCGAGGCGTCCGTGCCGCCACCCTGCGCGAGGTCGGGCCGCCCGCCGCCCTTGCCGCCCACGATGGGCGCCACTTCTTGCACGAGCTTGCCCGCCGGGAAGCGCTTGGTCAGGTCCTTGGACACGGAGGCCACGAGAGTGACCTTGCCGTCCGTCGCGGATCCGAGGAGGATCACGCCCGAGCTCATCCGCTCGCGCAGCGTGTCCACGACGGAGCGCAGCCCCTCGGCGTCGAGGCCGTCCAGGCGCGCGGCGAGCACGGGCACACCGGCGATCACGCGGGCCGAGGCGGCGAGCTCCTGGGCGCGGCCTTTGGCCAGACGCGCCTCGAGCTGCTGAAGCTGCTTCTCGAGCTGTTTCTGCTCATCGAGGAGCTTCTGGAGGCGGCGGGGCAGCTCGAGGGGCGGAATCTTCAGGAGCCCGGCCGATTCGCGCAGCGCCTGCTCCTCCCGCCCCACATGGCGTAGCGCGGCATCCCCCGTGACGGCCTCGACGCGTCGGACCCCCGAGGCGACGGCGCCCTCGGAGACGACCTTGAAGAGCCCGATCTGGCCGGTGACCTCGAGATGGGTGCCGCCGCAGAGCTCGGTCGAGAAGTCGCCGATCCTGATCACCCGCACCCGGTCGCCGTACTTCTCGCCGAAGAGCGCCATGGCCCCGCTCTTCAGGGCTTCCTGAAGGTCCATCTCAGCCGGCGTCACGACGATATTGGCCTGGACGTGCTCGTTGACCAGGTCCTCGACCTTCTCGACCTCGTTGTCCTTCACGGCCGCCCCGTGAGAGAAGTCGAAGCGCAGGTGATCGGGCGCCACCAGCGAGCCCGCCTGCATCACGTGGGTGCCGAGGATCTTCCTCAGCGCGGCGTGAAGCAGATGCGTGCCCGTGTGATGCAGCTTGAGGCCCTGGCGCCGGCGCGACTCCACGCTAACCGCGACTTCCTCGTTCTCGCGGAGACGGCCCTGGATGACGCGGACGCGGTGGACGATGAGCTGCCCGCCCCGGTAGTACGTGTCCTCGATCGCGCCCTGCCCCTCGCGGCCCACGATGGTGCCGGTGTCACCCATCTGGCCACCCGACTCGGCATAGGCGGGCGTGCGATCCAGGATGATCTCGACAGTCTGGCCCTGCCCCGCTTCGCTCAGCCTCCGGCCTTCTCCTACCACGGCTAAGATGCGCGCGGGCGAGGCCAGCTCGTCATAGCCGAGAAACTGCGGCTTGGGCAGCTGGGCGGTGAGCTGCCGATAAACCTCGACCGACGCATTTCCGTCCGGCGCGGCGCCGAACGAGGCGCCCGCCCGCGCGCGCTCGCGCTGGGCGTCCATCTCGGTTTCGAACTGCTGCAGGGCTTCGGTCGGCACCGACCAGCCTTCGTCCTCGAACACTTCCTTAGCGAGGTCAGTAGGGAAGCCGTGCGTGTCGTAGAGCGTGAAGAGAAATTTGCCGTCAACAACCTTTCGCTTGTCGCCGGCGTGGGTCTCGAGGTACTCGCGGATCTTGGCCATCCCGAGGTCGAGCGTCTCCGCGAAGCGCTCCTCCTCCTGCCTGACCACGTCCATGACGCGACCATGCGCCTCGACGATCTCCGGATAGGCTGCGCCCATGATTTCCACCACGGTCTTGGTCACGTCCCACAGGAAGGGCTCGGTCAACCCCAGCATGCGGCCGTGGCGCATGGCCCGGCGCATGATCCGCCGGAGGACATACCCGCGCCACTCATTGGACGGGGTGACGCCGTCGGCAATGAGGAAGGTCGCAGTCCGGGCATGATCGGCGATGACCTGCATGGACACGTCGTGCTCGCCATCGGCGCCATAGCGGATCTTGGACAGCCGCTCGACGTGGCCGATGAGCGGCCGCAGGAGATCGGTGTCGTAGTCCGAGGCCTTGCCCTGCAGGACCGCGGCGATGCGCTCGAGGCCCATGCCCGTGTCGATCGAGGGCCTGGGCAGCGGCGTCATCTTGCCCGAGGCATCCCGATTGAACTGCATGAAGACGAGGTTCCAGATCTCGAGCCACCGATCGCAGTCGCAGGCAGGCCCGAGACATTTCCCTCCCGCCTGCTCCTCCGCGCAGGGAATATGTTCGCCCTGGTGGAAGTGCACCTCCGAGCAGGGCCCGCAGGGGCCGGTATCGCCCATGGCCCAGAAATTGTCCTTCTCCCCGAGGCGCAGGATGCGCTCGTCGCTCAGCCCGGCGATCTCCTTCCACAGCCTGAACGCGTCGTCGTCATCGGCGAGGACGGTCGCCTTGAGCCGGTTCTTGGGCAGCCCCCACTTGGCGGTGAGAAGCTCCCAGCAGAATTTGATCGCGTCCTCCTTGAAGTAGTCCCCGAAGGAGAAATTGCCCAGCATCTCGAAGAAGGTGTGATGCCGGGCGGTGCGGCCCACGTTTTCGAGGTCGTTGTGCTTGCCCCCCGCCCGCACGCACTTCTGGGAGCTGACCGCCCGCTGGTAGTCCCGCTTGTCCTCGCCCAGGAAGACACCCTTGAACTGGACCATGCCCGCATTGGTGAAGAGGAGGGTGGGGTCGTCGCCCGGCACCAGCGAGGAGGAGCGCACCACGGTGTGCCCCCGCTCGCGGAAGTAGTCGAGGAAGCTCTGGCGCAGCTCGTTGCCGGTCATGGCCATGACGCCATTATACCGGGCGTCAGTCTGCCTGGCTGTCCCCGTCGAGCCGCGCTCCCGTGAGCGCGGTGACCGTTCGCATGACGATGCTTGCCGGATAGCCGCGGCGCAGGAGATAGTCACGGAGGCGCGGCGCGGCGCGCTCGCGGGTGGCGCGCAGCAAGGCGGGAAGCCGGCGGCGGCCGGCCTCGAGACAGCGCTCGGCCTCGACCACCTCGAGGAAGGCGGCCTCGACGGCGGGGCCCGCCACGGCGCTCGGGATGCCCTTCTGGGCCAGCTCCTGGCGGAGACGGCGGCTGCCTACCCGCCGGCCGCGCGCGCGCGATTCAGCCCAGAAGCGCGCGAAGGCCTGGTCGTCGACATAGCCGCGGGTTTGCAGCTCGTCCACCACGGCCCGGGCGATCTCGGCCGGGGCCCCCCGGCGCCGGAGGCGCTGCATCAGCTCGCGCGCGCTCCAGGCCTTCATGGCCAGAAGCTCGAAGGCCGCCAACTTGGCGGCCTTCTCGTCCAGCTTGAGGATCTCCCGAGGCACGCGCGCGCGGCGGCCTCGCGTCGGCATCAGCCCTTCTTGAAGACGCCGGTCCGGCCGACCGCGGGAGCGCCGACGAAGCCGGGGCTCGCGGCGTCCCAGGTCATCTCGCCGGTGGAGAAGATGCCCTTGACCTTGAGGTCGAAATCGTCCGGGTTGGTGGCGGCGTCCCGCGCGGTCTCGTAGGTCACCAGCTCCTGGCGGTAGAGGCCGAGGAGCGACTGGTCGAAGGTCTGCATGCCGTACTGGGCCTGGCCGGAGGCGATGACCGTGGGGATCTGCGCGGTCTTCGCCTTCTCGCGGATGGACTCGCGCACGAGCCCCGTCATCATCATGACCTCGACAGCGGGCACCCGCCCCTTGCCGTCGGCGCGGACAACCAGGCGCTGGGAGACCACGCCCTGGATGACCGCGGAGAGCTGGGCCCGGATCTGGTCTTCCTGGTGGGGCGGGAAGATCGAGATGATGCGGTTGATGGTCTCGGTCGCGTTCAGGGTGTGAAGCGTGGAGAGCACGAGATGGCCCGTCTCCGCCGCGTGGAGCGCCACCTCCATGGTCTCGACGTCGCGCATCTCGCCGACCAGGATGATGTCCGGATCCTGGCGGAGGGCGGCGCGCAGGGCCTGGGCGAAGCTCGTGGAGTCCTGCCCGATCTCGCGCTGGCTGATCACGCACTTCTTGTCCCCGTGCACGAACTCCACCGGGTCCTCGATGGTAACGATGTGGTCGTTGCGGGTCCGGTTCATGAAGTCGAGCATGGCCGCGAGCGTGGTGGACTTGCCGGAGCCGGTGATGCCGGTGACGAGGATCATGCCGCGCCGCTCGAGGCTGAGCCGCTCCAGCACCTTGGGCAGATGCAGGTCCTCGAAGGCCGGGATGTGCTCGGGGATGTGACGCAGGACGGCGCGCACGTCGCCCTGGCAGAGAAAGACGTTGATGCGGAAGCGCCCGATGCCGGGCACGGTATGGGCGAGGTCCATCTCCTCGCCTTCCATCAGCGCGTTGTACCGGATCTCGCCCAGGAGCGTCATGGCCGTCTTGCGCATGAAGTCGCGCGTGACGGTTGGCAGATCGTCCGGCGTCTCGAGATGGCCATGCACGCGCACGATGGGGCGCGAGCCCGATTTCAGGTGCAGGTCGGAGGCGTTGCGCTTCACGCACTCCGTCAAGAGCTGATGGAAATCCATGGTCGCTCCTACTTGGTGACCTTCTCGGGCGGCGCCGGCGTGGGGGATCCCCCCACCGGCTTGAGACCCAGCGCGGCCCGCACCTTGACCTCCAGATCCGCGAGGACTTTGGGATTGTCCTTCAGGTACTTCTTGGCGTTCTCCCGGCCCTGGCCGATCCGCTCGGTCTTGTACGTATGCCAGGTGCCGGACTTCTCCACGAGGTTCTGCTCGACGGCGGCGTCGAGGACCGAGCCTTCCTTGGAGATGCCCTCGCCGTAGATGACGTCGAACTCCGCCTCGCGGAAGGGCGGCGAGAGCTTGTTCTTGACGACCTTGACCTTGGTGTGGACGCCGATCGACTCCGTGCCGTTCTTGATCGTCTCCTGCCGACGGATGTCGAGACGAATCGAGGAATAGAACTTCAGCGCCCGGCCGCCCGTCGTGGTTTCGGGTGAATTGTGGACGACCACACCGTCTACGAGGTAGGTGTGATTGCCCTCGATTTCCAGATCGAAACGGTGTGTCGAGCGGGTCACAGGCTTTACGTACCGCTTCAGGATACGGGCAGGCACGGCGCGCAGGTGGGCACGGGCGGCCAGGGGTGCCACGGACTCGTCGAACTCGGGCTGCCACTCGAACCTGCCTCGCTCGCTCGGATGGAGCTTGAAGTCCATCGAGGGATGCACATATGGCGCGATCATGCGGTGGAAAGTGGCCGTCTGCTCCGAAGTGAGCCAGAAGCCCCGCCCGTCGTCCCGAGGACGCCCGACACCGAGGCGTTCGAAGAGATCCGCCACCCGAGTGCGGGATTCCCTGGAGAGGGCCGTGTTGTAGAGCACGGCCTTGCCCTTGTCCCAGCGCTCATCGGACCCCATGAACGAACCGTCGTCGGCATACCAGACGGCCAACCCTCGCGCATCGAGCCGGTCGAGAACGGCCGCGCCGGCGACACGCCCGCCGCCGGTGTCGTAGTAATGGCGCCGCAGGTCAGCGA
>DASYTI010000202.1 GCA_036002485.1 Candidatus Methylomirabilota bacterium
TGGCGGTGTTCGGGATCTTGGCGCTCGCCATGCCGGGCCTCGTGACCGCCGACGGCGGGGGCGGAGGCGGTGGGGACGGAACTCGGGAGAGCAGATCGGGCAAGGCCGCGGATCCTCAGTACGGAGACGCGGTGAAGGCGATCAAGGCCGGCAAGTTCGCCCAGGCGATTCCGCTTCTCGAAGGTGTGGTGGCGCGCGAGGGCACCAACGCGGATGCCTACAACTGGCTCGCGTACGCCACGCGCCGGAATGGCGACCCCGCCAAGGCAATCCCCATCTACGAGAAGGCCCTGACCCTCGACCCCAAGCACCGCGGAGCCCACGAGTACATCGGCGAGGCCTATCTGATGCTGGGTGAGCTGGCCAAGGCCAAGGAGCACCTGGCCACCCTCAACTCCCTCTGCACCTTCTCGTGCTCCGAGTACCGCGATCTGAAGAAATCGATCGAGGTCTACGAGAAGAACGGCGGGAAGTCCAAGCCCGCGGCGTCGCGGTAAGGAGCGGGGAGGGGTGACGAGGATCCACGCGCCCGCGTCCTGCGATCCGCCCACGTCGGTGTGGACGGCCGCCGAGCCCCTCCCCGAGACCACGCCCCTCGAGGAAGATCGTCGTGCCGATGTCGTGGTGGTCGGCGCCGGTTATACGGGCCTGTCGGCGGCGCTGCACCTGGCCGAGCGGGGCGCCGACGTGGTGGTGCTCGACGCGGCGGAGCCCGGGTGGGGCGGCTCGGGTCGAAATGGCGGCCAGGTCATTCCCGGTCTCAAGCACGAGCCGGATGAGCTGGAGCGCAAGTTCGGCCCGGAGACGGGGCGGCGGATGTGGCAGATCTCCGGGGGGGCCGCCGATTTCGTTTTCGAGTTGATCGCCCGCCACAAGATTTCCTGCCATGCTCAGACCTGCGGCTGGATCGGCGCGGCTCCGCACGCCGCCGCTCTCGAGAGCTTGCGGTCGCGGACGGAGCAGTGGCAACGGCGTGGTGCGCCGGTCGAGCTGCTGGATCGGCAGAAGATCGCGGAGCTGACGGGAACCACCTGCTACGTGGGGGGCATGCTCGACCGGCGCGCCGGAGCGCTCCAGCCCCTGGCCTATGTGCGCGGGCTCGCGCGGGCGGCCAGGCAGGCGGGCGCGGCCATCCACGGGCACTCCGCGGCGAGAAAGCTCGAGGCTCACGCGGGAAGCTGGCGAGTGGTCACGCCGACCGGAGCCGTGACGGCGACCACCGTCATCCTTGCCACCAACGCCTACACGGACGCTCTGTGGCCCGGACTCAAGCGCACCGTGCTGCCCGTGCAGAGCTATCAGGTCGCCACTCGCCCGCTGCCCGAGGATGTGCGGCGCCGGGTGTTGCCCGGCGGTCACGTCGTCTCGGACCTGCGTCGCATCCTCTTCTACTTCCGCCTCGACCCGGAGGGTCGTCTCCTCATGGGCGGACGCGGTCCTCTCAACGACAGCGGCGACCCCGCCCTCTTCGCGCGGCTCGAGGGGATCGCCGCGCGGTTCTTCCCGCAGATCGGCGCGCCGGATTGGGAGCATCGCTGGAGCGGGCGGGTGGCCCTCACGGCCGATCACCTGCCGCATCTGCACGAGCCGCGGCCCGGCGTGCTGATCGGCCTCGGCTACAACGGACGGGGCGTGGCCATGGCCACCGTCATGGGCAAGCTGCTTGCCGATCGCGCCCTCGGCGTGTCGGCGGCGGACGTGGGCTGGCCGGTGACGCCGATCACCCCCGTCCCCCTCCATGCCTGGCGTCTGCCCGCCATGGCTCTGGTACTGCACTGGAAGCGCTTCCAGGACTGGCTCGACGCGCGCCGGTCGGCTTGACACTCTCGAAGGGCGCGTGCTAGAGAAGCGAGACGTTCCACCGACGATCCCGACGACGCGACCGGAGGCACGACGGCTCAGCGCGCCGGGCACCTCCCGGCAGGAGGGCAAACCAATGATCGAGCGCACGGATCGGGGCAAGGCCGCCATCGCCACAGCGTCGCGCCCCGGCATGCCAAGCAGACTCTCCCGGCGGACATTTCTCGCGGGCGCGGCCAGCGTGGCCGCCGCGGCCGCGGGCCCGTTCGTCTGGATCCCGCGAGCCGGCGCGGCCGGCAAGGTGGTCATCCGCACCATCGGTGGGTCGTACGAGGAAGCCAACGTGAAGGCGATCTTCGAGCCGTTCACCAAGGCCACGGGCGTCGAGGTCGTCAAGGTCCCCGCCACCCTCGGAAAGCTCCTCGCCATGTTCGAGTCCGGCAACATCGAGCTGGACGTGGTCGACGCGGGCGAGCTCGGCGTGCTCTCCCTGAGCCAGAAGGGCGCGCTGGAGAAGATCAACTACAAGAGCTGGAAGCTGACCAATCCCGAGGACTTCGACCCCGCCATCCGCCACGACGACATGATCGCCAACATCTTCTACTCGACGGTTCTCGGCTACAACGCGCAGACCTTCCCCACCGGCAAGCAGCCACGGAGCTGGGCCGAGTTCTGGGACCTCAAAAAGTTCCCCGGCCCCCGCATGCTCGCCGATCTCGCCTCGGGCACGGTCGATTTCGAGTTCGCTCTCCTCGCCGACGGCGTCCCCCGCGACAAGATCTATCCGATCGACGTGAATCGGGCCTTCAAGGCGCTCGATCGCGTGCGCCCGGGCATCCGCAAGTTCTGGGACACGGGCGCGCTCTCGGCCCAGATGCTGGCCGACAAGGAGGTCGTGCTCGGGAGCATCTGGAACGGGCGACTGCAGGCGGTGGCCGACAAGGGCGCCCCCCTCGCCATCGAGTGGAACGAGGCGTGCCTCCAGACCCAGTTCTGGTCCATCCTCAAGGGCGCCAAGAATCTCGAGAACGCCCAGCGCTTCATCGAGTTCGCCTGCCAGCCGGAGATCCAGGCCAGCCACGCGAAGCACATTCCGTACGGGCCCACCAACCGTCAGGCCTTCAAGAGCATTTCCGCCGACGTGGCGGCCCGGCTGCCGTCGAGCCCCGAGCACAAGGCAAAGGCCTTTCTGCAGAACGGCAAGTGGTGGGCGGACAACCGCCCCATGGTCAGCGAGCGCTGGTCGCAGTGGCTGCTCCAGAAGGGATAGGAGCCGGGGCCGAGGTCCGACTCCACGAGCTGACCAAGACCTTCGGGCCGGTGGTCGCGGTGCGCGACGTCTCCGTCACCGTCGCGCCCGGCTCCTTCTTCACGCTTCTCGGCCCCAGCGGGTCCGGCAAGACCACCACCCTCATGATGGTGGCGGGCTTCGTCTATCCGACCCGCGGCGAGGTGTTCGTGGATGGCGTGCCCATGGCGTCGCGGCCGCCCCAAAAGCGCGATCTCGGCATGGTTTTCCAGAGCTACGCGGTGTTCCCGCACCTGACCGTCGACGAGAACATCGCGTTTCCTCTCGAGATCCGCAAGGCCTCGCGCGCGGAGATCCGCCGCGCGGTGGGCGAGGCGTTGGAGCTGGTCCGGCTGCAAGGTTACGAGCGGCGGCTGCCGCGCCAGCTTTCGGGCGGCGAGCAGCAGCGGGTGGCCCTGGCCCGCGCCCTCGTGTTCCGGCCCCGCGTGCTCCTGATGGACGAGCCTCTCGGCGCGCTCGACAAGAAGCTCCGCGCCCACATGCAGCTCGAGCTGAAGCATATCCAGCAGCATCTCCACGTCACCGTTCTCTATGTCACCCACGATCAGGAAGAAGCCTTGACCATGTCCGACCGCGTGGCCGTGATGCGGGGCGGGCGGATCGAACAGGTGGGGAGCCCCGCCGAGCTCTACGACACGCCGGGGAGCAGCTTCGTCGCCGACTTCATCGGTGAGTCGAACTTTCTCGAGGGGATCGCCCTCTCTGCCGAGGGAGATGGACGCTGGCGCTGCCGCGCGGCCGGTGGGCTCGAGTTCCTCGGCGTCGGCGCGGTGCCGCTTCAGGCTGGGCAAGCCATCACCGCCGCCATCCGGCCCGAGAAGCTGGTGCCGGCGGAGGACGGCGGTGAGAGGGTGCCGGGCAAGCACGTCAATACGTGCAAGGGGGTCGTCGAAGAGGCCATCTACGTGGGCGACGCCACGCGATATCGGGTCGACCTCGGGCCCGACGGCGCCCTCACGATCAAGGTGACGAACCGTCTGGCCGCCCGACCGCTCTCGGCCGGCGCCATGGCCGCCCTCACCTGGTCGCCGGACGAGACGCGCCTCTTTCCTCGCGGGGAGACATGAGCGCGCCGGAGGAAGCCTCGGTCTCGGCTGACGTGAGGTTGGCGCCAGAACCTTCTCTGGCATCGGCCGAGCGGCGGGAGAGGTGGCGCTATCTCCTGGCGCTTCTCCCCGCCCTCCTGCTCTTGGCCGCCCTCTTTGTCTACCCGCTCCTTGGTATCGTCAACCGGAGCGTCTACAAGGCGGGCTACACGCTCGAGTCCTACCGCCAGATCATCCGGGTCCCCGTCTACCTCCAGGTCATCGGAGGGACATTCAAGATCTCCGCGCTCGTCACCCTCCTGTGTTTGGCATTCGGCTACCCTCTCGCCTACGTGCTGGCGACGTGCCGCCCGCGGACGGCGCGGCTCCTCATGATCATCATCGTGCTTCCGTTCTTCACCAGCATCATCGTCCGGACCTATGCCTGGATGGTGCTCCTGGGGCGGAACGGCATCGTGAATCAGTACGTGATGGCGCTCGGCTTGACGGACAAGCCCCTGGCCCTTCTCTACAATCAGGGTGGCGTGCTGATCGGCATGACCTATGTGCTGCTCCCGTACATGGTGCTGACGGTCTACAGCGTGATGCTCGGAATCGACCCTGGTCTCATCCGGGCCGCGCACAGCCTGGGCGCGAGCCGCCTTCAGGCCTTCCGGCGCGTGTTCCTGCCCCTCTCGCTTCCCGGCATTGCCGGAGGAACGCTACTCGTGTTCATCCTGAGCCTCGGCTTCTTCATCACGCCGGCCCTGATGGGTGGCCCGAGCGACGTGATGATCGCCATGCTGATCGAGCGCGAGGTCGAGATCACGCTCAACTGGTCGTTTGCCTCCGCGCTGGCCGTCGTCCTCCTCGGGCTGACCCTCGTCGGATTCCTCGGCTACAACCGGATTGTCCGGCTCGAGCGGATCTTCGAGGGACGGGCGTAATGGTTTGGCGAAGCGCAGCCGTGGCCATGGGAGGCGCAGCCGTAGGCGAGCCGAGCTGACATGATAGCCGACGAGGGGCAGCGGAACGGGCCCGGGAGGGCGGCGGTCATGGCACTGGCGGGCGCCGTGCTGCTCTTCCTCATCGCGCCGGTCGTGATCATCGTGATCGTGTCGTTCAGTGGCGCCGAGTATCTCAAGTTCCCCCCGCCTTTCCTTTCGCTGCGCTGGTACGAGCGCTTCCTCGGCGTGCCGAGCTGGCGGCAGGCCATCGTGGTCAGCACGCAGGTCGCGGGGTTGACCATGGTCCTCGCCACCGTCCTCGGGCTCCTCGCCTCCCTCGCGCTGGTGCGCGGCCGGTTTCGCGGGAAGGGCGCGATCTATGCGCTCCTCCTCTCGCCCATGATCGTGCCAACCATCATCACGGCCATCGGCCTCTATTTCTTCTTCGTGCGGATCAAGGCCACCGGCAGCATCGTGGCCATGGCCCTCGGCCACACCGTTCTCGCCCTGCCCGTCGTCGTGATCATCATGGCCGCCACCCTCCAGGGCTTCGACATCCGCCTCGAGCAGGCGGCCCTCAGCCTGGGGGCGAGCCGCTTGACCGCGCTGCGGCGAATCACGCTTCCCCTGATCCTTCCCGGAGTCATGTCGGCGGCGCTCTTCGCATTCCTGACCTCGTTCGACGAGCTCTTGATCCCGCTCTTTTTGTCGGGAGTGGAGGTACAGACCCTCACGGTGAAAGTTTGGAACAGCCTGCTGCTCGAGGTCGACCCGACCATCGCCGCCGTCAGCTCGTTTCTCATCGGGGTGACCACGGCGGTGCTCGGCGTCAGCGCCCTCCTTCGAGGGCGTCGCGAGGCCTCCCGGGCGTGAGGGGGAGGCGACCGAATAGTCAGAGGAGAAGTCCATGCCCGACGTGAAGGAACGCATCCTGGCCCGCATCGAGGCCGACGAGGTCATCGAGTTCGCCCGCGCCCTCGTGAAGATCCCCAGCTACACCACTGACGAGACGCCCGTGGCCGAGTTCCTCCACGGCTTCTTCGAGCGCGAAGGCTTCGAGAGCACACTGCAGGAGGTCGACCCCGGCCGCTTCCAGACCATCGCCCGTCTCCGGGGCTCGGGGGGCGGGACCAGCCTGATGTTCGATGGCCACATCGACATCGACCCCATTCCCGGCGGCTGGATTCGCGACCCCTGGACGCCGACGATCGAGGGCGACCGCTTCTACGGCGCCGGCATCTACAACATGAAGGGCGGGGATGCCGCGATGATCATGGCCGCGGTGGCCGCCCGCCGCGCCGGCGTCCCGCTCAGGGGCGATGTATCGGTCGCCGCCGTCGTGGGAGAGCTGCAGGGCGGCGTGGGCACCGTCCACATGCTGAAGAGCGGGATACGTGCCGACCTCGCCATCGTGCCCGAGCCCTATAGCACCCAGAACATCATCACCAAGCACACCGGCGCTTTCGAGCTCGTCGTCCACATCCTGGGCCGCAGCGCGCATATCTCACGGATGGAGCACGGGGCCAGCGCCATCAGCAGGGCCGCACGCGCCGTGGCGGCGCTCGAGGCTCTGCGTCTCCGGGGCGAGCCCGATCCCGATCTTCCCGGCCTGCCGCGTCTCCTGGTCGGCAGCATCATCGGAGGTCGCGGGCGAGAGTGGGAGCTGCGTGGTCCCAATATCGTCCCCGACGTCTGCTCGCTCTTCGTCGACGTGCGATTCCCCGCGAGCCTGACGCCCGAGTCGATCCTGGCGGATATCCGGAGCGCGCTCGATCCCCTCGCGGCCTCCGACAAGGATTTCCGCTACGAGATCGAGTTCCCCGCGCTGCCTGGCCGGCGCATCATGCGTGAAGTCATGCTGCCTCTCTCCGTTCCGCGCGATCATCCGCTCGTCCAGACCCTTCGGGCCAACGTGGTCGCGGTCCGCGGCGTCGAGCCCACCATCGGCGCCGTGGCGCCGTTCAGCTATGCCGGCAACGACACCTCGCATCTCTACCGGGCCGGCATTCCCTGCTGTCTTTACGGGCCGGCCGGCGGCTATGATGAGGCTTCGCCCGACCGCTGGACGTCGGTCGAGCAGATCGTGACCTGCGCCCGCGTGTTCGGCGCCACCATCGCCGACATCTGCAGCTGATCGGAGAGTCCATGGCCCTGCACTTCTCGAAGCAAGAACTGGCGGCCCGGCGGCGGCGCGCCTGCCGAGCCATGGCCGAACGCGGCCTGGACGGCCTGGTCATCTTCCGGCAGGAGAGCATGTACTACCTGACCGGCTACGACACGAGCGGCTACAGCATGTTCCAGGGAATGTACCTCGGAGCCGACGGAGCGCTCGCCCTCTGCACCCGCTCCCCCGACCTTCGCCAGGCTCGCATCACGTCGGTCATCAGAGACATCCGCATCTGGCGTGACCGCCAGGGCGCGAACCCGGCCGAGGATCTCCGCGACATGCTGGAGAGCTATCGCGGCCGAGGGAAGCGACTGGGCATCGAGTACCACGCCTACGGTCTCACGGCCCAGCGCGGGCTGATGGTCGACGCCGCCCTCCACGGCTTCTGCCGAACTGAAGACGCGAGCGACCTGGTTCGTCTTCTCCGTCTCGTCAAGAGCCCGGCCGAGCTGCGCTACATCCGGCGGGCCGGCCAGCTTGCCGACGAGGCCCTGGCCGTGGCGAATCGGATGACCGTTCCCGGCGCGCCCGTGGGCGGGATCTACGCGGGGATGCTGCACCCGATCGTGGCCGGCGACGGCGATCCGTCCGCGAGCCGGTGGCCGATGGGCAGCGGCCAGGAGGCCCTCCTCGTCCGGTATCACACCGGCCACGGCAAGGTCAGGGCGCGCGATCAGGTCACCTTCGAGTTCGCGGCATCGTATCGTCACTACCATGCGGCCCTCATGCACGTGGTGCTGACGGGCCGGGTGGACCGCCGCCACGAGGCGATGTTCCGTGCGTGCCGCGAGGCGCTCAAGGAGTGCGAGGCGGTGCTGCGGCCCGGCAAGACGGTCGGCGATGTCTACGCCGCTCACGCGCGTGTCCTGACCCGGGCTGGGTACAAGGGGCATTTCCTGAACGCCTGCGGCTACACCATGGGCGCGACCTATCCGCCGACGTGGATGGACGAGCCGATGATCTACGCGGACAACTCCCAGGTGCTGGCGCCCGGCATGGTCTTCTTCATCCACATGATCCTGCTGAACAGCAAGACCGGCCTCAGCATGTGCCTCGGGGAGACCTCCATCGTCACCCGGCGCGGCGCCGAGCCGGTGACCCACGCCCCCAAGACCCTCGTGGCCAACTGATCAAGCATCCCTCTCCCCTCAGGGGAGAGGGCAGCCGTTCGAGCCGAATCGCTGCCGACGAGCCTCAGGTGAGGAGAGCGACGAGGCGAGGGCTGAGTTGATTGAGGGGCCGCTCCTGACACCGCCTGAGAGTCTGTCCGAGGAAATCCGCACACTCGCGAGTAGAAATGGTCCGCTTCGAGCACCGGCTTCGCCGGCACAATCTGTGGCGGGGGGAGGCTTCGGAAGGGGGGCAGAGCCCCCCTCCGAGCTACCTAGTCGATGAGCGCGTAAAGCCGCTCGTCGTAGAGGCTGCCGCTCATCGGGCCGAGGGCCTCCCGGAACTTCTTCACGTGCGGGGCCACGATGTGGTCGTCGAGCGCCTTGCCGTCCGCCCAGGCTTCGACCAGCGTCATGTGATTGGCCCGATTGGCCTGGGTGAGCGCGTCGAAGCGGAGGCTGCCCGCATCCTTGCGGCTGGCCTCGGCCAGCTCCTTCACGATGGTGGTTCCCTGGTCCTTGAAGGTTGGAATGACGTCGACGTGAGTCAGGGCGTAGACCGCCCTGCCCGTGACCGCTTTGTCCGCGCCGAGGGACAGGCCGACGTGCTGGCGCTCGTCATAGGCGGCGGTGAGGTGGCGCTGCAGCTTCTCCCTGAACTCCTTCGTATGTGACGACCGGGCATGGGCTTCCTGGGCGGCCGGGCTCTTCCATGCCTCGACCATCGCGAAGTGGTTCGGGCGCTCGGTCCGGTGGAGCGCGTCGAAGCGGATGCTCCCTGCCTCTTTCCGACTCGCGTCGCGGAAGGCCACGAGAAGCCCGCGGGCCTCTTTCACGGCCGCGGGCGCGACTTCGAAATAGGTCACCACGTACATGGGTATGGGCTCCTGACCGCTTGCGGGTTGGTGGACGGAGACTGCCAACGCCCCTGAGACGAGCATGCCCAGCAGCAGGTGACGAGTGAGCCTGGCCATGATCGGGTCCTCCGCGATGTCATGGATGCGATATAGTCCCTCACGCCGCTACCCGGCATCAAGGAGACCATGCCATGAAATTCGGACTGCATTCCGTGAACCTGCATAGCTGTGGCTACCCTGACGCCGCCGCGCGGTTCGGCCGGGCCGCCGAGGCCGCCGGCTTCGAGTCGCTCTGGGTGGCCGACCACGTGGTGCTTCCCGATCCGCCCGTGCCCGGGCGCCCCATGGCCCCCGACATGCGACTGATTGAGCCCATCGTGGCCCTGACGTTCCTCGCCGCCCATACCTCGCGCATCCTCCTGGCCACGGGCGTCATCATCCTGCCCCAGCGCCAGGCCGTGGTGCTCGCCAAGCAGCTCGCGTCACTCGACGTGCTCTCGAATGGCCGGCTCATCTTCGGCCTCGGTGTCGGCTGGTGCGAGCCGGAGATGCGCTCGGTCGGGGTGCCGTTTCCCGAGCGCGGGCGCATCGCCGACGACTACCTGGCCGCCATGCAGGCGCTGTGGACGAAGGCGAAGCCGTCCCATCAGGGCCCGCACGTGTCGTTCGACGGGGTCCAGGCCATGCCGCGACCGGTACAGACGCCGATCCCGATCGTCGTGGGTGGACGGACTCCGCCCGCCTATCGTCGCGCAGTGACCAAGGGCCACGGCTGGTACGGGTTCGGCCTCGACGTGGAGGAGACGCGCAAGAGCGTGAGCGCGCTGCGCGAGGCGGGGAAGAAATCTCAGCGGCCGGCGGAGCTGGGCACGCTCGAGATCAGCGTGACGCCACCCGGCTTCGATATTCCGGACAAGACGATGCTGGACGCCTATGCCGCGGCCGGGGTGGATCGGCTCATGCTGAGGCCGCGCCCGGACATGGACACGCCGGCCCTGGAGCGCTTCGCCGCGGAGACCGGGCACACCCTCGGCCTCAAGACCTGATCGAGAAACCTGGAGAAAGTGAGGATCCCATGGCGAAACTTCTGATCACGGCGACGTACGGTTTCGACAATTCCACTCGTGCCGCCATGCCGTTCTTTGTCGCCAAGGGCGCCAAGGAGTCCGGAATCGACGTGGGTCTCGTGCTGGCGCTGGACGCGACCGTGCTGGTCAAGCCCGAGGTCCGAAAGCATGTGCAGCCCTACGGGCAGCCGCCTCTCGAGGAGCTGTTCCAGTTCACGGTGGAGCACCGGATTCCCGTCTACGTCTGAGGAGGCTGAGCCCAGACCCGGGGGGTCTTGGACGAAGACCTCAAGCGTGTGCCGAACGTCGAGAAGATCGACGTGAAGAGATATGCCCAGCTGCTGGTGGAGTACGACCGCTCCGTGTCGTACTGAGCCGCGCCAGAGCAGTCGCGCGATACCGTCGAACAAAGGTGAGAATGCGCTGTGTTCAGTCCACTGCGACGGCGCGGAGGCGCGCCGGGTCGAAGGGGCGGAGATCCACCGTGGAGGGGGCGCCCTGAGTGATCAGCTCGGCCAGCGCGAGACCAGTGGCGGGCGCGTTGAGCATGCCCCAGGGGCCGTGGCCGGTTGCCACGTAGGCGCCGGACACTCGGGGAACGCGCCCGATGAGCGGCAGGCCGTCGTCGGTGACGGGACGATAGCAGGCTTGCCGCTTCAGGATTGGCGCGGCGGCCAGGGCGGTGGAGAGGCGTCCGGCCGCGCGCGCGAGGACTGCGCACGACGCGTCGTTGACCTCGACGGCCTCCGGAGTGTCGGGGAGCGGCGCCGGATCGGCCATCCCGCAGATGTAGACCTCTCCGTCGGGCCGGGGAAAGATCTCCGGCTCGAGCGCGCGGCCCTCGGCCGTGCGGTAGTCGACGAACAGCGCGTGGGCGGGCAGCTCAGGCGCGGCAAGCGTCACGCTGTAGCCCTTGAGCCCGCGAACCGTGGGCAGCCGGAGGGTGCGGGCCACGCGGCTCGTCCACGGACCCATGGCCAGGACGACGGCGTCGGCCTCGATGATCTCGCCGTCGACCCTGACGCCTCGGACGGCGCCGTCGCGCTGCATCACCTCTTCGACGACTCCGATGCGGAAGCCGCTGCCGCGCCTCGTCGCGGCGTCGAGCAGGGCGGCGGTGAACCGCGCCGGATGGACCTGGGCGGTGGTTTCGGGGGATCCGAGAGCGGCGGTGACGACTCCGGCGCCGTCCAGCCAGGCTGGAGCGGGCACGCGATGATCACCCGCGATGGCCCCCCGCTCACGCGCGGCCAGCATGAAGGTGTCCATGCGGCGATAGCCGTAGTCGGTGCCCAGCTGGCGAGCCAGCTCGGCGTGAAGGGCGAAGCTCGCGCGGGCCAGCGGGCCGAGCTCCGATCCGTCGCACCAGTCGAGGGCGAGGAAACCTCCGGACTTGCCCGACGCGGCGCAGGCCACCCCGCAGCGCTCGACCACGGTGACGGCCACGCCGCGACTGGCCAGGAAATAGGAGACGGCGGCGCCCATGACACCGGCGCCGCAGACGACCACGTGGCGCGGGGGCGTCACGTCATTTCGCGGTGTGGTTGATCCTACAGGCGCCAGTCGGGATACCAGATCGAGTCGGCGCCCACGCCTTCGCGCGCCACCGTCACGTCGATCAGGTAGGGCCGGTTGTCGCGCGTGATCTTCTCCATGCCGCGACGGAGGGCGGGCTCCAGCTCCTTCGGGGTGGTGACAGCCTCGCCGTCCACCCCCTGCGAGCGGGCGAGGCCGACGTAGTCGGTGGCGGGGGCGCTCAGATAGAGTCCCGGATACTTGCCGTCGCGGACCATCTTGCTGTCCGGCATCTCCCGTGCCCAGTTGTGCCGCACGATCTGGTAGCTCTCGTTGTTGGACACGACGGTCAAGACCGCGGCGTTGTAGCGGGCCATGGACCAGAAGCCCGCCGCGCTGTAGGTCAGCGCGCCATCACCCAGGTTGAGCACCACGGGCCGCTCGCGGCCGACGGCGATCTTCGCGCCCACCGACGCACCCACACCGAATCCCAGCGAGCCGCCTCCGCTGCGGGTCCAGACCATTCCTTCGTGTCCGAAGGGCAGCAGAGTCGTCCGCGCCGTCGAGCTCTCCTGGACCATGACGGCGTTGCGGGGCAGGATTTCCGCGAGGTGGGCTTCGAGCAGGCTGGGATGGACGATCGGATCGTGCTCGTGCTCGCGCACCAGGTCTTCTTCGCGGTTGATCAGCAGCTTCGCGTAGGTGCGCACCTTGGCGCGCTGGCGTGCCCACGAGGCGACCCGATCGGAGGGGTGCAGGCGCGTCAGCGCTTCGGTGAGACTGCGCAAGGTGTCGCGTAGCTCGCATTGCGCGGCGACGTCGAGCGGATAGTGGCGCCCCATGAGCAACGGGTTGGGTCCGATCTGCATGATGGTGGGCTCGGTCACGCTGCCGTGCACGCCCTGACAGCCCACGAGGAAGAGGAGATCAGGCTTGAGCCCGGTGGTCTTCTGGAAGTCCGCGGAGACCGGATACATGCCGCAGTAGAGCGGATGCCGGGTGGGGAAGTTTGCAAAGATCTGCCGGGTGCCGAATACCGGCGCCTCGAGCGTCTCGGCCAGCCGCACCGCCTCCGCTTGCCCTCCCTCGCGCCAGACATCGTCACCGAAGATCACCACCGGGCATTGCGCCTCGCCGAGCCGTCGGGCAATCGCCTCGACCGTCTGTGGCCGCGCCGGCCCCGGGCGCTCGATGGTGTACTGCGCGGCCTCGCCGATCTGCGCTTCGAGCCCTTCTCGGTTGAGCAGCTCCGCGCTGATGGAAAGGTATACGGGGCCGGTGGGAGGGGTGGTTGCTTCGCGGAGCGCGCGCGTGGTGGCCACGGTGATGGCCGCGGGGTTCGTGTGCACCTGATAGGCGCAGCGTGCCTCCTTGGTGATCGGGCGCATGGTCTCGGCCTGGCTCAGGCCAGGAAACGGCGCGAGGCCGCGATAGTCCTGGAGCTCGGAGGCCCAGTCGCCCGCGATGACGAGCAGGGACGAGCCGGCGACCTGCGCGTTGAAGAGCTGCCCCGAGAGCTGGTGCGAGCCGCCCATCACGTGGGCGATGATGACGCCGACCTTGCCGCTCATCCGGTGATAGCCGTCGGCCATCGCGGCCACCAGCCCCTCGTGCTTGGCGACCACGAGCCGCTGGTCTCCGTCCTCGGCGATCGCGGCAAAGATGCCCGTCTCCGCGGAGCCTGGATTGGTGAAGAGGTATTCGACCCCCGCGTCCTTCAGGGTCTGGAGGAGCAGCATCCCGCCCGTGCCAGTGATGGTCTTGCGCATGGTCGACCTCGCTGTCATCGATCGTTCACTATCACAAGCTCGCGCCGTTTGCCGGCCCCTCATTCACTCAGCACTCGCCTCGCCGCTCGAGGCGAGCGTCTCAGCTCGAACGGCGACCCTCTCCCCCGATGGGGGAGAGGGATAGAAGAGCCGGAGCAGTATAGCAGGCCGCCCGCCCCCTGGGCTGGTGGTCGCTGGACGGACGCGCTATCCTGTCGGCCGCCCTCATGAACTTCGAGTTCAGTCCGGCCGAGCAGGCCTTCGCGGTAGAAGTGCGCGGATTCCTGCGCGCGCATCCGCCCGAGACCTTCCCCGTCGATGGCATGGACGCGGGCTACGGCTCGGGCGCCCACTCGCGCCCATTCCTGCGGGCCCTGGCGGATCAAGGATGGCTGTCCTTGACGTGGCCCCGCGCCTTCGACGGCCAGGAGCGGCCGCTGACGTACAAGCTGCTCCTCTTCGAGGAGCTGGCCGCCGCCGCGGCGCCCTTCGGCCCCCTCGCGGGCTGCGACCAGACCGCGGAGGGAATCATCCGCCATGGCTCGGAGTACTTGCGACGCGAGGTCCTGCCGCGCATCGCGCGCGGGGAGGCCACCTTCTGGCAGGGCTTCAGCGAGCCCGAGGCCGGCTCGGATCTCTTGTCGCTCAAGACCGAAGCCACGCGGCAGGGCGACGGGTACCGGATCCGCGGGCACAAGATCTGGAGCAGCCATGCGGGCATCAGCAGCTATGGTCTCGTTCTCGCCCGCACCGGACCCGCGGCCCGTCGATCGCAGGGCTTGAGCATGTTCGTCGTCGACAATGCCACGCCGGGGATGGACATCCGGCCGATCCGCAGCCTGACCGGCGAGGTGTACCACTACGAGGTCTTTCTCGACGACGTGCGGGTGCCCGCAGAGTGCCTCCTCGGGAAGGAGGGGGAAGGCTTCACCCAGCTCTTGAGAGGGCTCGATACCGACCGCTTCTGGGGACGTTTCTACAAGGCCCCCATGCTTCGAAGAGTTCTCGGCGAGCTCGTTCGGTATGCCAACGAGACGAGGCGGAACGGCGTGCCGCTCGCGCGCGACACGGCGATCCGCCGCCGGCTCGCGAGCCTGGCCACGGACATCGAGGCCGTGCGCCTGCTCTTCTACCGGATCGGCTGGATGCTCCAGGAAGGCCTGCCCACTCCGTACGAGACGGCCCTCGGCAAGGTCATGGCCGACGAGCTGGGACAGGCGGTGGCCGCGTTCGGCATGGAGATGCTCGGGCTCTACGGGCCGCTGAAGCAGGATTCGCGGTGGTCGAAGCTCAGCGGCTCCATCCAGCATCTCTACCAGACGAGCATGGGCCAGACCATCGCGGGCGGCACCTCGGAGATTCTCCGGTCCACGGTCGCCACGCGCGGGCTCGGCCTGCCGAGCGAGCCCCGGGCCCGGGACTGACCGATGGACTTCCGCCTCACTGACGCTCAGACCTTGCTGGTCAACACCGCGCGGGAATTCCTCCGCCACCGGTGCCCGCCCACGGTCGTCGAGGAGAGCGTGGCGAGCGAGCGAGGGTTTTCCGCCGAGCTGTGGAAGGAGATCTCGCTCCTCGGCTGGCCCGGGCTGCTGATTCCCCCAGACTATGGCGGCAGCGGCGGCTCTCTGCTCGACGTCAGCCTGCTCATCGAGGAGATGGGGCGCGCGTGCTTCCCGAGCCCATACGTGCAGAGTGCGGTGGTCGCGACGTCGTTGCTCGTCACCGCCGCCAATTCCACCCAGCGGGAGCGCCTGCTCCCCGCCATGGCGCGGGGAGACCGCATCTGCACGCTGGCCCTGACCGAGGACAGCGGGTCTTTCGAGCGGGACGGGCTGGGACTCGAGGGCGAGGTGGGCGGCAAGCTGGCGGGACGCAAGCTCTTCGTGAAGGACGCGCATGTCGCCGATGATCTCATCGTCGTCACCCGGGGCGCCGCGGGAGCCAATCTCTTCTTGCTGGAGACTCAGAGGCCCGGCGTGACCGTTCTCCCCATGGAGACCATCGCGGGAGAAAAACCGTGTGAGGTGAGCTTCGCCGGCGTGGAGACGCGGGCCGATGATCTCCTCGGCAAAGCGGGTGAAGGATGGGAGCTGCTTTCGCATGCGCTCCGGGCCGGCGCCCTGGCCCGAACCGCCGAGATGGTCGGCTGCGCTCAGCGCATCCTCGAGCTGTGCGTCGACCACGCCAAGGCCCGCAAGCAATTCGGCCGGCCCCTGGGATCGTTTCAGGCCGTCCAGCATTCCTGCGCCGACCTGTTGCGCGATGTCGAAGGGGCGCGCTACCTTCTCTACCGCGCCGCCTGGAAGATGCAAGAAGGGCGCGAGGGTGCCGCGGATGTCGCCATGGCCAAGGCCTATGCCGGCCAGGCCTGCCAGGCGGTGGCGCGACGGGCGCATCAGCTCCTGGGCGCGATCAGCTTCTGCGAAGAGCATCCGCTGCATCTCTTTCACAAGCGGATCCTGGCCGCCACTCTCGACTTCGGTGACCCCACGCACCATCTCGAGGCCGTGGCGACCGCGATCGGACTCCAGTAGAGGACGAGAACTGACATGAGCGACCCGGTAACTGTCCAGAAGTACGCGATCGGCCAGTCCGTGCACCGCCGAGAGGACCCGCATCTCCTCCAAGGGCTCGGGCGCTACTCCGACGACGTGAACCTGCCCCGCCAGGCCTACGCCGTGGTCGTGCGCTCGGTGCACGCGCACGCCCGCATCCGGGGTATCGACGCCTCGGCCGCGCTCAAGGCTCCGGGCACGCTCGCCGTGCTCACGGGTGACGACTTCGCCGCCGACGGCCTCGGCAACCTGCCCACCGATTCGAATCGCAAGCGCCGCGATGGGTCGCCGGCCTTCGCGACGCCGCGGCCGGCTCTCATACGGGGGCGTGTCCGGCATGTGGGCGATCCCCTGGCCCTCGTGGTGGCGGAGACTCCGGAGCAGGCCGCGGATGCCGCCGCCCTCGTGGCCGTGGACTACGAGCCATTGCCCGCGGTGGCGGGAGCGGTCGAGGCCACGCGTCCCGGGGCGCCCGCGGTGTGGGACGAGGCGCCGGACAATGTCGCCTTCGTCTGGGAGGCGGGCAATCGCGACACCGTGGCGCGCGCGTTCGAGGCGGCGGCGCACGTGACCCGCCTCGACTTCGTGGTCTCCCGGGTGGCCGCTGCCCCACTCGAGCCACGTGCTGGCGTCGGCGAGTTCGATCGCCGCAGCGGGCGCTACACGCTCCATACCGGGATCCAGGCCCCGCACGGTCTTCGCACCCTGCTCGCCGAGCAGGTGTTCCGCGTGCCCCAGAGCACTGTCCGGGTGGTGACGGGGGAAGTCGGGGGCAGCTTCGGGATGCGCAGCGGCATCTATCCCGAGATGGTGCTGGTGCTCTGGGCGGCCAAGCGTCTGGGGCGCCCCGTGAAGTGGACTTCTGATCGGCGCGAAGGCTTCGTCACCGACGAGCACGGCCGCGACAACGTGACCAGCGTGGAGCTGGCCCTCGACGCGGGCGGAAAGTTCCTGGCCTTGCGTGTCAATCTCATGGTCAACATCGGCGCCTACCTGACGCCCCGCAGCGCGGGTCCCGCCACCAACAATGTCGGCGGCGTGGCCGGCGTGTACACCACGCCCGCCATCCACCTCACGAGCACGGGTGTCTTCACCAACACCACGCCGACCGGCCCCTACCGTGGGGCCGGCCGTCCGGAGGCGACGTACGCCATCGAGCGGGTCATCGACGTGGCCGCGCGCGAGCTCGGAATCGACGCGATCGAGCTGCGCCGCCGGAATCTCATCCCGTCTTCCGCGATGCCGTTCAAGACGGGGCTCGTCTTCACCTATGACTGTGGCGACTTCGCGCGCGTCATGGACATGGCGCTGGTCCTGGCCGACCATGCCGGGTTCGAGGGGCGCCGCGCGGAAGCCAGGAAGCGCGGCAAGCTTCTCGGTCTGGGCATCGCGAACCCCATCGAGGTTGCCGGAGGGCCGTACACGGGCGTCAATCCCGATACGGCGGAGATGCGCGTCAATCCCGACGGCTCCGTCTCGCTCTTTGCCGGATCGACCTCGATGGGGCAGGGGAACGAGACGGCCTTTACTCAGATCGTGAGTGACCGGCTCGGCCTGCCGCCCGAGCGCATCCAGGTCTTCTGGGGCGACAGCGACGCGCTGGGCGCCGGGCGGGGCAATGGCGGGTCGGGCGCCCTCACCGTGGGCGGCTCCGCGGTCCTGCGCGCCACCGAGAAGGTGATCGAGCGCGGGCGACGCATCGCCGCCAAGCTCCTGGAGGCCGCGCACGAGGACGTCGTCCTCCGCGACGGCCGCTTCACCGTCACGGGCACGGATCGCGGCGTGACGTTCAACAGTGTCGCCCGCACGGCCTATCAGCCGCGCCAGCTCCCCGCCGGATTCGAGCCGGGCTTCAGCGAGACGGCGGCGTTCGTGCCGCCCGCCGTCACCTTCCCCAATGGCTCCCACCTGTGCGAGGTCGAGATCGACGAGGAGACGGGGGTCGTGCGGGTGGTCCGCTACGCCGTGGTCGACGATGTCGGCCGCATGGTCAATCCCATGCTCGTCAAGGGGCAGATCCACGGCGGCATCGTTCAGGGCCTCGGCCAGGGGCTCTTCGAGATCCTGGCTTACGAATCGGCGACCGGCCAGCTTCTCTCCGGCTCGTTCATGGACTACGCCATGCCCCGCGCGGATGATCTGCCGCTCTTCGACGTGGACTCGCACGAGGTGCCGACCCAGGTCAATCCGCTGGGCGCCAAGGGAGTGGGCGAGGCGGGCACCGTCGGCGCGCTCCCCGCGCTGCTGAACGCGGTCAATGACGCCCTGGCGCCGCTCGGGGTTCGGCACCTCGACATGCCGGTGACCCCCGAGCGCGTCTGGCGCGCCATCCGCGACGCGAAGGGTGGCGTCGCTACTTGACGGTCTGATGGTTTGCGGCTAGCCTCGGCCAACCTGTCCTACCTCGATCGTCCCGACTTGCCGGAGGCTGCACCGTGAAATGTCCTCGGTGCCAAGCTGAAAACCCCGCGGGCATGCGGTTCTGCGGGCAGTGCGCAGCCCCGCTCGAGGCCGTCTGTCCGTCGTGCGGGGCGGCCAATCCGCCCGGCCACAAATTCTGCGGACAGTGTGCGGCTCCGCTGGAACCATCCCAACCCTCCCGCTTCCTCGCGCCGGATGCCTATACCCCCAAGCACCTCGCCGAGAGGATCCTCACCTCCAAGAGCGCGCTCGAAGGTGAACGGAAGCAGGTGACGGTCCTCTTCGCGGATCTCAAGGGCTCGATGGAGCTCCTGGCCGACCGCGATCCCGAAGAAGCCCGGAAGATCCTCGACCCGGTGCTCAACCACATGATGGAGGCGGTGCACCGCTACGAGGGCACGGTCAACCAGGTGATGGGCGACGGGATCATGGCCCTCTTCGGCGCGCCCCTCGCCCACGAGGACCACGCGGTGCGGGGCTGCTACGCCGCCCTGGCCATGCAGGGCGCGGTGAAGAGGTACGCGGACGACATGAGACGGAACCACGGCGTCACCGTCCGGATCCGCGTGGGCCTGAATTCCGGCGAAGTGGTCGTGCGGGCCATCGGCAGCGACCTTCGCATGGACTATACGGCGGTGGGGCAGACCACGCATCTGGCCGCGCGCATGGAACAGCTCGCCGATCCGGGCGCCACCTTGCTCACGGCGGACACGCTGGCCCTGGCCGAGGGTTACATCGACGTCAGATCCGTCGGTCCCACGCCGGTGAAGGGCATGGCCGAGCCGGTCGAGGTGTACGAGATGCTCGGCGCCTCCACCATCCGGTCTCGGTTCGCGGCGGCGGCTGCGCGCGGCCTGACGACATTCGTGGGACGGACGGCCGAGATGGAGCAGCTCGCGCAGGCGCTCGACCATGCCAAGGCCGGACGAGGACAGGTCATCGGCGTGGTCGGCGAGCCCGGCGTCGGGAAGTCGCGTCTGTACTACGAGTTCACCCATTCCCATCGTGTCCAGGACTGCCTCCTGATCGAGAGCGTCTCCGTCTCGTACGGCAAGGCGACCGCGTACCTCCCCGTGATCGAGCTGTTGAGGAGCTATTTCCGGATCGAGAGCCGGGACGATGCCCGGATCATCCGGGAAAAGGTGACGGGCCGGCTCCTGTCGCTCGACCGGGCCCTCGAGCCGTTCATGGCCGCGTTCCTGTGGCTGCTCGACGTGTCGACGGACGATCCGCAGTGGGAGCGCCTCGACCCCCCGCAGCGGCGTCAGCAGACCCTCGACGGCGTGAAGCGGCTGCTCTTGCGAGAGAGCCAGGTCCAGCCCGTCGTGGTGGTGTTCGAGGACCTGCACTGGATCGACGCCGAGACGCAGGCGCTGGTGGACGCGCTGGTGGAGAGCCTCCCCGCCGCCCGCGTCCTGCTCCTCGTCAACTACCGCCCCGAGTACCAGCACGCCTGGGGCTCCAAGACGTACTATCGGCAGCTCCGCATCGACCCGCTGCCCGCGGCGAGCGCCCACGAGCTCCTCGATGCCCTTCTCGGTGATGACGCGTCGGTGCGGGCGTTGAAGCCTCTGCTCGTCCAGCGCACGGAGGGGACGCCCTTCTTCCTCGAGGAGAGCGTCCGCACGCTCGTGGAGACGCGCGTGCTCGTGGGCGCCCGGGGCGCCTACCGGTTGCAGAAGCCGCTGAGCACGATCGAGGTGCCGGCGACCGTGAAGGCGCTCCTCGCCGCCCGCATCGATCGCTTGCCGTCGGTAGAGAAGGGTGTTCTCCAGGCCGCCTCCGTCATCGGCACCGACGTGCCGTTCGGGCTGCTCCAGGCCATCGCGGGCATGCCCGACGAGGAGCTTCGACAGCACCTCGTGCAGCTCCAGTCCGCGGAGTTCCTGTACGAGACCAATCTCTTTCCCGAGCTCGAGCACACCTTCAAGCACGCCCTGACCCACGAGGTCGCGTACGGGACGCTCCTGGGGGACCGCCGGCGCACGCTCCATGCGCGGATCGTCGAGGCCATCGAGCGGCTCTTTGCCGGGCGATTGACCGAGCAGGTCGAGCAGCTCGCCCATCACGCGGTGAGAGGTGAAGTCTGGGACCGGGCCGTCACCTACCTCCACGAGGCCGGAGCCAAAGCCTTCAGACGCTCGACCTACCCCGAGGCCATTGCGTACTTGACCCAGGGCCTCGAGCTCGCCGCGAAATTGCCGCCGGGCCGCGACCAGATGCGGCAGGAGCTGCGGATGCTGCTCTCGCTCGGCCCCACGCTCCAGATGACACGGGGATTCGCCGCGGCGGAAGTCGAGAGAACGTACGCCCGCGCGCGTGAGCTGTCCGAGGAGCTCGGCGCGCCGGTCGAGCTTTTTCAGGCGCTGTGGGGTCTCTGGTTGCACACGGCAGGCCGGGGACGCCAAGACAGGGCCCGGCCGTTCGCCGAAGAGCTTCTTGCCCTGGCGGAGCGGCTTGGCGATCCGGCCCTGCTGCTCGAGGCACATCACGCGATGTGCCCCAGCACGCTCTGGTCGGGCGACCCGGACGCGACCCGGCGACATGGCGAGAAAGGCATGGCGCTCTACGATCAAGAGACGCATGCCTCGCTGGCCTTCCTCTACGGCGGGCACGACCCGGGCGTGTGCTGCCGAATGCATTCAGGGATGGCCCTCTGGTTCCTGGGGTATCCGAAGAGTGCGCTGGAACGCAGTCGCTCGGGCCTGGCCCTGGCCCGGGATCTCTCCCACCTGGGGAGCATCGTCAATGCTCTCCCGTTCGCAATGTTGGTCCATCAGCTCCGGGGGGACGAAGCCGTGGTACGGGAACTGATGGAATCAATCATCATGCTCTCGACCGAGCACGGATTTCCGCAATGGCTGTTGTTTGGGAAGATGTTCGAGGCCTGGTTCCGGGCGGAGCAGGAGGGTGGTGAGGCTGCCATCGCTCAGCTTCGCGGAGCCATTGCCGAGTACCGGGCAACGGGGAACGAGCTCTACGTTCCGGGATTTTTCTCTCTCCTGGCCACGGCGCTCTTGAAGCATGGCGCAGCTGAAGAGGCGTTGGGCGTCGTGGCGGATGCGCAGGCGATGGTCGAGGCGACCGGAATGCGGCTCTGGGATTCGGACTACTCGCGCCTCAAGGGAGAGCTACTGCTCGCGCGTGATCCAGGGGCCGGGCAGGATGCGGAAATTGCGTTTCGTCAGGCCATCGAGATCGCGCGCGGGCAGAGCGCGAAATCATGGGAGCTGCGCGCGGCGGTCTCCCTGGCCAGACTGTGGCAACGCCAGGGCAAGCGCCAGGAGGCGGCCCGGCTGCTCGCGGAGGCCCACGGCTGGTTTACCGAGGGCTTCGATACCGCCGATCTCATGGAGGCGAAAACCCTGCTCGATCGATTGTCCGCCGCCTCGACGTGAGATCGTAGATGGGATGAAGCGGCCCTCCCTGTCTTGACACCCCGAAGCCCGCAGGCGCATCATCACGGAACAGATTTTTCGGGCCGGAGGCCCGCTGGTGTGTCCGCTTCCCGATCATCGTGACCGGGTGAAGGAGTTAATAGGTGATGAAGATGATCATGGCGCTCATCGAGCCGCAGAAATTCCCTGAAGTCAGGCAGGCGCTCTTCGACATCGACGTACGCGGAATGACCGTCTCTAACGCGATGGGTTCCAGCCGGGAGGTCGGATTCAAGGAGACGTACCGAGGCGTGGACGTGGACATGTACCTGTTCAAGAAGGTGCGGCTCGAGATCGCCGTCAGTGACGATCGGGTGGAGCCCGTCGTGGAGGCAATCTGTCGTTCCGCCCGCATGGAGCTGGCGCGCACTCACGGTATGATCTTCGTCTATGAACTTTGCGACGCCGTCAAGGTGACCGGTGAGCGAGGAGTGAGCGTCATCTGAGCGGCAGCGATCCCATCACACGATTACCTGGAAGCACTGCCGTCGTTTTATCTCATCGGGGCGCCCTCGTCCGCACCGGCGGACGGCCGCTCGACGTCGTTCCGCCTGGATGGTCTGGGGAGGGCCCCAACGCATGAGCTCAACCTCGCGACACTCGTTCCGTCCCTCGCTCATTCTCCTGATCATGACCGTGTGCGTGCTCTCCTCAAGCCCCCTCTGGGCGGGTCAATCGAACGCAGTGCCCGACGCGACGAAGGCGGACGCGAGCGGCACGACCGTCGCCAAGCAGACCCCATCGCTGGAGCAGCGGGTGGCCGATCTCGAGGCATATCTGAACAACAGAACGCGCGGGGCCAATGGCCCGGCCACCACGCGGGTCGAGGGTCCCGGGCCCGGGCACAACGCCTGGATGATGATGTCCGCGGCCCTGGTCCTCTTCATGACCCTGCCGGGGCTTGCGCTCTTCTACGGCGGCCTGGTCCGATCGAAGAACGCACTCTCGATCCTGGCACAGCTCCTCGGGATCTCGGGCCTGGTGACACTCCTCTGGTGGGCCGTGGGCTACAGCGTGGTCTTCTCATCGGGAGAGACCTCCAGCGGCTGGTCGCTCGTGGGCGGTCTGAAGTATGCCTTCCTGAAGGGCGTCGGCCCGGCACCGAACACCGACTACGCGAGCTGGGTGTCGCAGAGCGCCTTCTGCATGTTCCAGATGATGTTCGCCATCATCACGCCGTCCCTGATCATTGGTGCCGTCGCCGAACGGATGAAGTTCTCTGCGCTGATGGTCTTCGTCTTCTTGTGGATGATCTTCGTCTACTTCCCCCTCGCGCACATGGTCTGGGGAATCGACGGGATGATGAACGGGGTTGGGAACCCGAAGGCCGTGATCAAAGCGGTCGACTTCGCCGGGGGAACGGTGGTGCACATGTCGTCTGGATGGTCCGCTCTCATCCTGTGTCTGATTCTGGGGCGCCGGACCGGGATCAAGGGCAGGCCCGCCGTGCCGCACAACCTGGTGCTGACGGTGATCGGCACGGGGATGCTCTGGGTGGGCTGGTACGGATTCAACGCCGGGAGCGCCCTCGCTGCGGACGGAGTGGCCGCCACCGCGTTCATGACCACAACGCTGGCGGCGGCCACCGCATCGTTGGTCTGGGTCGGGGCGGAGTGGACGTTCAAGGGGAAGCCAACGGTCCTGGGCTTCTGCTCGGGCATCGTCGGCGGGTTGGTCACGGTCACGCCAGCCTGTGGCTTCGTCACGGCAAGCGGCGCCGTGCTGCTGGGGATCATGGGCGGCTTGATCCCGCTGTGGGCTGTCTATCGGCTCAAGCCCGGCTCGAACTACGACGACGCGCTCGACACCTTCGGGATCCACGCGGTCGGCGGGACGGTCGGGCTCGTGATGACCGGACTCCTCGCGACATCCGAAGTCAACCCGACCCTGATGACCAACCTGAGCGGCCTCGTTGGCGGCCGTCTCTGGATCGAGCAGTTCAAGGCCATGGGTCTGACTCTGGGGCTCTCCATCATCGGCACGCTGGCCGCGGCGTTCATCACCCGAGCGCTGGTCGGCCTGCGGGTCCCGACCTCCGCGGAGCAGCTCGGGATGGATATCACGGAACACGGCGAGGAGGCGTACGCTGGTTTCCAGACCGTGTTTGACTGAGGGCCTGGGCCAATCCAGTCATCTCCGACGTGCGAATGGAAGACCCTGCGCCGACGAAGCCCCCTACGCTCGGATGTCGACGCCAGCGTCGACCGCGCGGAGGATAGAAGGCAACAGGGGAACGACGCTGCCGCGACGACCAAGTGCCAGATGACCGTGCGCCGATTCATCACTGGATGACCTCGTCCGCCCGGAGCAGGAGCGACGGCGGAATCGTCAGGCCCAGCGCCTTGGCGGTCTTCAAGTTGATGACGAGCTCGAACCTGGTGGGTTGTTCCATCGGTAAGTCGCCCGGTCGGGCGCCCTTGAGGATCTTGTCGACATAGATCGCGGCGCGGCGAAAGAGGTCAGGCAGATTGGTACCGTACGACATCAGCCCGCCGGCGTCCACGCCCTCCCGAACGGGCCACATGGAGGCCAGTCCGTTCCGTGCTGCGAGATCGTTGAGACGTTGGCGGTGACTGACGAAGAGGGTCTCACCCAGGACGACGAATCCCTTCGCGCGCCCCTGCTTCATCGTGGCAAACGCCTGGTCGAAGTCCTCCACACCGCGGAGGCCCGTCGGAACTAACGCCACCCCCAGTTTCCGGGCGGCCTCCTCGCTGGCTCCTAGATAGATCAAGTTGATGCGAGACGTGGTGTTGAAGAGAATTGCGATACGCGACCCCTGAGGTAAGACCTCCCTGAGCAGGTCCAGGTTCTTCCCGTAGATCTCCGGACCAGGCACGATGGTCAGTCCCGTGATGTTACCGCCCGGACGGGCGAGGCTCTTGACGAGTCCAGCGCCGATCGGATCCTCGGCGTTGGCCATGACGATGGGGATCTTCGTGGTCACCTGTTTCACGGCGACGGCTGTTCTATCGACGCCCACCACGAACACATCGACGTTGAGTTCGGCCAGCTCGGCGGCGAGAGCCGGAACCCGCTCTCGTTTCAGGTCCGCGAATCGGTGCTCGATGCTGAGGTTTCGGCCTTCAACGTATCCATGTTCCCGGAGCCCGTGATCCAGTGCTTGAATCAGGTATATGACGCGCTCCCGCGAGCCTTGCCACGGGACTCCGACCCGATACACCTTCTGCGCGGGCTGTGCCTGGGCGGCCACCGGCGCGGCAAGGACAGCGAGGCCCAGCGCACCGACGAACTCGCGGCGGTCCATTACTCGATGGCCGTGTCCGCCCGTAACAGGCGCTTCCCTCGGTGTCGCCTCGCTCGCGAAGGGCCTCGATCTCGGCGATCGCGTCGAGATCGCGAGGCCGCCCGGCGGCGCGCTTGAGGTGAATGAGTCGGAACGGGCCTAATCTAGCACGCCAAGCCGCCCCGCTGATGCCGGCTGCGACCGTC
>DASYTI010000203.1 GCA_036002485.1 Candidatus Methylomirabilota bacterium
ACGGGGAGCTTGAGATAGAAGTCTTCGCTCTCGGCGCCATTGATCCGGTGGAGATCGTCGGCGTCCTTCCAGTCCTGAAGCGAGTCGTTGATGATATCCCGCGCCTGCTTGTCGAGGCCGGCCGCGCTCAACAGGCGATCCACCCGGTCCGGCGGCGCGCTGTTGAGATTGATGCGCGCCTCCTCGTCGGTGATCCGATACGAGAACTCCCCCGCGCCGAAGGCCACGCGCTGGCGGGGAAGCTTCGGGAGCTTCACGGGCAGGGCCGCGCCCACCGCTCCCCGCAGGAAGACAAGGGTGCCCCCTTCCTCCAGCGCCTGGATGTTGCCGGGGCCCAGGATCTCGCGGATGGCCTGCTGGATGGCCGCTTCGGCCAGGTGAGTGGCCAGCACGCTTTCCTTGTAGGAGCGGACCATGGAGGCCTCGAGGCGCATGGACACGGACAGCTCGGTGACGACGACACCCAGGAGGGCCAGCACGAGCATGACAGCCAGGAGGGCGAAGCCGCGCTCATTGGTCACGGCGTCGTCACCGGGAGCGCGATCACGAGCGGGGGATGCTCGACGCTGTGTCCGCCCCGCATCACGGTGAGGGTCACCTCGACGGCCGCGGGGAGCGATTTCTCGACGGCGCCATCCCAGCGATCGGCCCAGGCGCGATCGGACTCGCGAAGATAGCGGAACCGCGCCACGCTGACACTGCCATCCACGGCGGCGGGGGGCAGGCGCTCGAAGGCATCGTCATTCGGCAGTGGCTTCTGTCGGATGGCAAGCCCGGAGCCTGGCTCGAGCGAGAAGGTCACCGCCATGAAGGCGATGGGCGTGGCCGTGGGGAAGGGCGGGGCGGCCGTCACGAAGGCCACTCGCTCGCCCTCGCCCTCGAAGAGCAGTCGCGCCGGCTCCCGCGCCGTCCCCGGTCTCTGATACGGGTAGGTGGCGTTGAGCGTGGGCGTGAGGATCTGGGCCAGGCTTCGCGTGCGATCGAGGACTTCCGCACGCTCCTCTCCCCGTTGCCAGGCGGCCAGTCCCACGCGAAGTCCCGCAAACATCACGACGAGAAGCGTGGCCACGATGGTGAGGGCGATCACCACCTCGATCAAGGTGAAGCCCCGCCGGCTCGCTCGCGTCATGGGGTGGCCGCCGCGCCTTGAACAGTGCGAAGCGTGGCCACTTCGATCATACGCCGGTTGCCCCAGCGGACGGCTACGGAGAGGGCAAGCAACTGTGGCGACGGGCCGCTGCTTGGCGAAAGCTCGTCCAGCACGGCCATGACGCGCACGCGACGCTCCCAGGTGAACTGGCCCTCCTGCCCCGAATCCATCCCTTCGGCGGAGCCGTCCATGGCGCGCAGAAGGCGATCAGCGAGAGCAACGGCCTCCTGGTGATCGCTGGAGACCTTGAGCAGCCGGAGCCCCTGCGACGCCGTCTGGATGAGGGCGACCACGGCCACGCTCAGGATGACCATGGCGATCAGCACTTCGAGAAGCGTGAAGCCCGCCCGGTTTCGTCGGTTCATAGCTCGAGGCGCTGGGTAGAGACGCGTCCCGTCAACGCATCCAGAGTGATCAGATACCCTCGCCGCCCTGGCATCTCGACACGCAGACGCCCGCCGCTCGTCACGCCCTGGGGCAGGAAGGCGATGACGGGTGCCGACGGGGGATCGGCGGCAATGTGCACCCCGGTGGCCATTCGGCGCATCGAGCGCACCGCGTCACCCGTCCGCAGCTCGATGACGCCGTCTTCTCCCCTCACTCGTACCTCATAGCTGCGATTGTGGGTGATGGCCTGTTCTCGGGCGGCGCGCAAGAACGTCGCGACCCCCGCCGCCTCCGCCCGCGTGCGAAGCCCGTCGAGGCCGCGGGCGATGGAGGGCGCGGAGACGCCTATGGCCACGGCCATGACCAGGAGGGTCACGGCCAGCTCGATGAGCGTGAAGCCGCGCTTCACTTGACGGACCACGACGTGACGTCGGCGTTCTCACCATCGCCGCCGGGCGCGCCGTCGGCACCCAGGCTCCAGATGTCGAAATCGCCGTGATCGCCGGGGCAGCACTTGTACTGATAGGGCTTGCCCCAGGGATCGAGCGGCACCAGGTTCTTCTTCAGATACGGGCCGCTCCAGTCGGAGACATTCGGATTGCGGACGAGGGCCTCGAGGCCCGCCGCGGACGCCGGGTAGGCGCCAACGTCGAGACGGTACTGATCAAGGGCCGCGCTGAAGAGCTCGATCTGCGCGCGCGCCGCCGCCTGCTTGGACTGGCCGACGCGGCTGAACAGGCGCGGCCCCACGAGGCCGGCCAGGAGGCCCAGGATGATGATGACCACGAGGAGCTCGATCAGCGAGAAGCCGCTGTCGCTTGCGAGGCCTCGAAGGCTGGTCCGCAAGGTTCGGTGCCCATCTTGCCGGTTGCCTCGCCCGGGCATCTCGGATATGGTGCTCGCCACATGCTTCCAGGCCGACCACTTGTCATGATCGCGCGTGCCGCGTTCGCCCTCGTGATCTTGGTGACCGCCCCCCCGGGGATTCCCTCGGCGTCCGCGGACGCGCTCCGGCTCGTTGATGGAGAAGGGGTCGTTCACTTCACGAATGTTCCCGGGGATCCGCGGTACAGAGGCCTGCCTGGCGCATCGGCGACGATCGCGGGAGGCCGTCCGACGTCTGATCGCCCGCGGGCTTTGTACGCCAGTGAGATTCACGAAATCTCTCTTCAATATGATGTAGACCCAGCCCTGGTCCAGGCCGTGGTCCGAGTCGAATCGGCGTTCAACCCCTCCGCCGTGTCCCGGAAGGGCGCCGGAGGCCTCATGCAACTGATGCCGCGGACCGCTTCGGCCCTCGGCGTCTTCGACCGTTTCGACCCGCGCGAGAACATCAGGGGTGGGGTTCGTCACCTCCGACATCTGCTCGACCGCTATCGCGGGAACGTCGCCCTGGCGATCGCGGCATACAATGCAGGCGAGGGAGCGGTCGATCTCCACCGCGGCATTCCGCCTTACCCCGAGACCGCGCAGTATGTGCAGCGGGTGCTTCGACAGGCCGACGTCTCCGAGGCTCGCGGCGGGAGTCCGCAAGGCATCTACCGATATCCGGGTCCCGACGATTCCCTGGTATACAGCAACCTCCCGCCTGACATCCGCCGACCGGTTGCCAATAGCACCCGCGGTCGCTAGCGGCCCCCTCACCCTACCCTCTCCCCCTCGGCGGGGGAGAGGGAAGAGAACACTCTCGTCACCCTGCGGTGCGTTCCGATCCCTCTCCCCCGCAGCGGGGAGAGGGAAGAGAACAAGTTCATTCCGATCCCTCTCCCCCACTGGGGGAGAGGGCAGGGTGAGGGGATCAGGTGTTCGCGCATAAGTCCACGCTTGCCCGTTCTGTTGCTCCGGATACGGGGCCCTGCCGACCTTCACCACCCCGTGCGGGATCAAAACGGTATATCGGTGATTGAAAGGATGGCCATGAGCATGGCCACCACGATGAACCCCACGACGAGCCCCATGCCGAGGATGATCGCGGGCTCGACCAGGGCGAGGAGGCGTTTGACCACCTTGCGCGTATCGCTCTCGAAGGTGGAGCCGACCTTGAGCAGCATCTCGTCGAGCCTGCCCGTCTCCTCTCCCACGCGCACCATGTGGGTGGCAAGCGGAGGAAAGGCGCCTGACTCCTCCATGGGCTTGGAGAGACCCGCTCCACGCCGGACCCCACCGCCCAGGCTCTCCACGGCGCGGGCGATCACCTGATTGCCCATCATCTCCTTGACGACGTCCAACGCCGACAGCATGGGCACCCCGCTCCGGAGCAGCGTGCCCGTGATGCGCGCAAAGCGCGCCACTTCCGTCTGCACGATGACGGCACCGAGGACGGGAAGCCTGAGCAGGATCTGATCGGCCTGGAGCCGGCCCGCCGAGGTGGCCAGCCAGATCCTGAGGGCGAGCGCAATGCCGAGTCCTGCGCCGGCCAGCGCCCACCAGTAATGCGTCAGCCAGGCGCTCAGCGAGAGAAGAACCTGGGTGGGCCAGGGAATGGTGCTGCCGAGATCACGGAAGATGTCGGCGAAGCGCGGGATGACGAAGGTCATGAGGAAGACGACCGCCGCGCCGCCGACGCAGATCAAGAGGCTCGGATAGATGAGGGCCGAGACCAGGGTGTCGCGGAACTCCTGGGCCTCCTCGAGGTACTCGGCCAGCCGCCGGAGCGTGGCCTCGAGGAAACCGCCCCGCTCCCCGGCGCGCACCATATTAATGTAGAGGCGCGAGAAAGGGCGGGGGTGGTGCTCGGCGAGCGCCTCGCCCAGCGAAGAGCCCGCACGCACGCTGCGCAGGACATGGGCCGTGATGGCGCGCAGCCGTGGGTTGGGCGTCAGCTCTTCCTGGATGGCGAGGGCGCGGTCGAGGGGCATGCCCGCCTCGAGGAGCGTGGCCAGCTGCTGGGTCAGGGCGACCAGCTCGCGGCCCGCGATGCGGTGCCGCCGCAAGGCAGGCCAGGCCAAGCCGGCAAGGCCGACCCGCTCTTCTTGGGGTCTGACCTGGATGGGGAAATACGCGTCGTGCTGGAGCCGCTCGACGACGCTGCGCGCGTCCGCGGCCTCCATCACGCCGTCGATGGTCTGCCCCCGCTGATCCGCCGCCTTATAGACGAAGATCGGCACGCCGGCGCCTCTCTCGGTGGCCCCTCCATGGGGCGGAAGAAACCAAGCTGGGCCTTGCATCCATCTCCCCTCCGGGGAGAGGGCAGGGTGAGGGGCCCGCATTTCGATGGGTAACGGGCCTAGGTATCTTCCTGCGTGACGCGCAGGATCTCTTCGACCGTGGTGACGCCCGCCCGGGCCTTGGCCCACCCATCGTCGCGCAAGCTGACCATCCCGTGCTCGATCGCATGGCGCCGGATGACACCTGTGGGCTTCTTCCCTAGGATGAGCCCACGGGCCTCCTCGCTGATCACGAAGAGCTCATAGATGCCGGTCCGGCCGCGGTAGCCCGTGCCGCGGCAGTCCTCGCAGCCCTTGCCTCTAGAGAGCTCGATGCCCGTCGCGTCGGTGACCCCGAGGGCCAACAGATCGCCCGGATCGGCCTGATACGGCGCCCGGCAGGCTGCGCAGATGCGCCGCACGAGCCGCTGGGCCAGGACGCCGTTCAACACGGAGGCCACGAGGTAGGCCTCGGCGCCCATGTCCTGCAGCCGGGTGACGGCGCCGGGGGCGTCATTGGTGTGCAGGGTCGAGAACACCAGATGCCCGGTCAGGGCCGCCTGGATGGAGATCTCGGCCGTCTCGAGGTCGCGGATCTCGCCCACCATGATGACGTCCGGATCCTGGCGGACGATGTGGCGCAACCCGGTGCCGAAGGACAGCCCGATCTTGGGCCGGACCGGGATCTGGTTCACGCCCGCCAGCTGGTACTCGACCGGATCTTCGATGGTGATGATCTTCTTCTCCGGCGAGTTGATCTTGTCCAGCGCGGCATAGAGCGTGGTGGTCTTGCCCGACCCGGTGGGCCCGGTCACCAGCAGGATGCCATGGGGGCGCCGGATGAGGCCGTCGAAGGTCTCGGCCACCTTTGGCGAGAAGCCCAGACGGTTGAAGGGCAAGAAGACGGACGACCGGTCCAGAAGGCGCATCACCAGGGACTCGCCGTGGACCGTGGGCACGGTGGAGACGCGGATATCCACCCGCCGGTCCCCCGCCGTGACCCGGATTCGCCCGTCCTGGGGCAGCCGTCGCTCGGCGATATTCATCTCCGCCATGAGCTTGATGCGCGAGGTCAGGGCGGCCTGGAGCCGCCGGGGCGGGGATTCGCGGTCATGGAGGATGCCGTCCAGCCGGTATCGGATCCGGAGGCGGTCTTCGTAGGGCTCGATGTGGATGTCCGAGGCCTCCGCGGCCACGGCCTCGTCGATCAGGAGACCGACCAGCCGGACGACGGGCGCCTCGGAGGCCATGTCGCGAAGCTGGTTGACGTCCGCCTCACCGTCACTATCAGCGCCCGCCTCCGGGGACCCCATGCCCTCGACGATCTTCTGCAGCGGGGTCGAGGCGCCGTAGGCGCGCTCGATCGCCTCGAGGATGGCGGCCGGCGGCGCCACGCAGAGCGCCACGCGCAGGCCAAGCATCTGGCGCAGCTCGTCCAGGAGCAGCGGGTTGGTCGGATCGGCCGTGGCCACCGTGATGGTGGAGGTGTCCACCGCGATCGGGCAGGCGGTG
>DASYTI010000204.1 GCA_036002485.1 Candidatus Methylomirabilota bacterium
GGGCGCGACGTGGGTCTCGGTCCACCACGGCGGCGGCGTGGGCATGGGCTACTCGATCCACGCCGGCATGGTGGTGGTGGCGGACGGGACCGAAGCGGCCGATGCGCGCCTGCAGCGGGTGCTCACGAGCGACCCGGGCACCGGGGTCATGCGCCACGCCGACGCTGGTTACGACCGCGCGGTCGAGGTGGCCCGGGAGCGCGGCGTGCGCGTGCCGATGCTCGATCGGTAGCGCAAGGCTCGCCTACCGGCCATCCCTCCCTTCGGTGGTGTTCAGGAGAGGAGATGGCTTCCCCTCTCCGCCTTTGGGGGAGAGGGTAGGGTGAGGGCGGTCTCGAGAGCCGCGGCAATGATCTCCAGCACCGTGTCCGTCTCTTTCAATGCCTGATCGTCCCAGAATCTAAGGACACGTATGCCATTCTGGGACAATTGCCGCTCTCGCTCCTGATCGTAGCCGGCCTGCTCAGACATCGCATGGCCGCCGCCGTCGAGCTCGATCGCGATGCCGGCCTCAGCGCAGTAAAAGTCCAGGATGAATCCGCAGAGCGGATGCTGACGGCGGAACTTCCGTCCCGCGAGCCGACGACCGCGGAGGCGAGACCAGAGCCGCATCTCGGCGTCGGTAGCCACATGCCGCATGCCGCGCGCATGTTGGGAAAGCTCCGGACGGTGCTGTCGCATCGCAACCCTCACCCCTCCCCCTCTCCCTTTTCAGGGAGAGGGGAGGCAAGGTATAGCGCCTGTCAACGGCAGGTTAGGACCGATGGGCGGGACCCTCACCCCTTCCCCTCTCCCTGAGGGAGAGGGGATTGCCTAGCCATCCCTCTCCCCTCCGGGGGAAAGGGTGAAGCTACCCCCGAGAGGCCTCCGAGGCGGTGCGGCCCGTGTCGCGCCGGGAGCCGGGCGCGAGCGCCGGCAGCTTCACCGTGAACGTGGAGCCCTTGCCCACCTCGCTCTTCGCCTCGATCGTTCCCCCGTGGCTCTGCACGATGCCCAGGCTCACGGAGAGCCCGAGGCCGGTGCCGCTCACGTCGGGCTTGGTCGTGAAGAACGGATCGAAGATCCGGTCCAGGTGCTCCGGCGCGATGCCGGTGCCAGTGTCGCTGAAGGCCACCAGCACCTGGCCGTCGGCCGCGGTCGTGCGCACGGTGAGGACGCCCACGTCCGACATGGCGAACAGCGCGTTGTTGACGATGTTGATGAACACCTGCTTCAGCCGGGACTGATCCACCTCGGCCAGCGGCAGCTCGGGCGCGTAGTGCTCGGCGAACGTGATGTTGTCGACGGCGCGCTGCCGCCGCACCATGGCCAGCGTCTGGCGCACCACCGCGTTGAGGTCGGTGGGCTCGGCCGAGAACTCGTGCTGGCGCGAGAAGTCGAGCAGGTCGCGCACGATGTCCCGGGCGCGGCCCGCCTCGTCCTGGATCAGGTCCAGCTCCTCCCGCATCGGCTGCCCGGGGCCCACCTGCTCGGCCAGGTAGGACGCGAAGCCGAGGACCGCGGTCAGGGGGTTGTTGATTTCGTGGGCCACGTTCGCGGCCAGCTCGCCGATGGCCGCGAGCTTGGCGGACTGGATGAGCTGGGCCTGCGTCTGCTGCAGCTCGTGCAGGTGCCGCTTGACACCCTCGTAGAGGCGCGCGGTCTCGATGCCGAGGGCGGCCTGCCGCGAGATGCCCTCCACCAGGCGGACCTCCTCCGGCGAGAACTGCCGCGGGCGGGTGAACCACAGCAGGAAGAGGCCGCCGATCGGCTCTCCCTTCACGGTCATGGGCACGAAGAGCATCGAGCGGTGCGGGAACCGCATGATGGTCTGCCGGTTCAGCCGCGGGTCGTTCTCGACGTCGGTCGAGTAGCGCGCCTCGCCGGTGCGCCACGCCTCCTGCAGCAAATGGTGGCCCTCCAGGGGGATCGCGCCGCCCATGAAGGCGTTCATCATCTCCTTGGGAACGTGGTAGCCGGCGATGGGCCGCAGGTGCGTCTGATCCGGGTCGGCCAGGTAGGCGCCCACGGTGTCGGCGCCCAGCGCGCGCCCCGCCTCCCGGGCCACGCGCCGCAGCGTCTCGGTCGGATCGAGCGTGGAGCCGACGGCCTGGCTCACGGCGAGCAGCGTCTCGGTGGAGCGCAGGCGCGCCTGCGCCTCCTCGTACAGCCGCGCGTTCTCCACCGCGATGGCGATCTGGTTCGATACGAGCTTGAGGAGCTGCTCTTCGTCCGCCCGCGCCCCCATCGGTATGACGTGGCGCGCGGCCAGCATCCCGAGCTCGTGGTCGCGTACCCTCAGGGGCAGGCGCCACTCCACCTCGCTCCAGTCGTCGGTGGCGAGGCCCGACTCGGCGAGCACACTGCGGAAGCGATCACCGTGGTCGCTCTTCGCCGTCACCCGGGCCCCGGAGCCCGCCAGGTCCACCGTGAGCCCGGCGCTGCCCAGGGCCCGGGCCACGCCGGGCAGCATCTTCTCGAGCAGCGCAGTGACGCCCAGCTCGGAGGTCACCGACTGCACGGCCCGGTGCAGGTCCTCGAGCTGCCCGGCCCGGCGCATGAAGTGCCCGTTCAGCCGCTTCAGCTCTTCGACCTGGTTCAGCAGGCGGTACACGAGGCGCTGGTTCAGC